>JAZSDJ010000065.1:0-4972 GCA_045531105.1 Eubacteriales bacterium
GAGGACGAAATGGCAACCATTGCTGGTCTTAAAGAGGGTTATATTACTATAACAGATGAACAAGAAGTTATGTTCCAGCAAGAAGTTACAAATACTACACTCTCAGAGGCAAACGCTGAGTATGGAATAAAACCAGACGGAAAATATTTTTACAAAATAACAATCCCAGGTAGAAAAGAAGATACGACAATCACATATAACAACGGATTCCAAATTGAAAAACTTGGCTTGCTCCAAATTCAAAAGAATTCTCAAACAGAAAAGGAAGCAAAAGAGTATTTGAAAGACTATATTTTGGAAGTTGTTAATTATGATAAAAATCGTATAACAAGCATTGTAAAAAATACAGATGGTTCATATATTTTGAGTACAGAAAATCCTGATATTACCGATATTGAAATAATGCTTGAAGAAGTGAACGTGACTCTTATTGATAAGACAGAACAACAATTTATAATCTCTTACGACGAAGAAGATGTAATTTCATCTATTGTTCGTATAACCAAAGTGCGTGCGTATGTAAATGGACTTCCATATATTCTTGAACAAGTAATGACCTTTACAGTTCAACAAGAGGTAGAAGAATAAGATGGAAGAGATTAAATACGAAAAACTCACGCTCTTGTATACGGGTGCAGAATATTCTGTAATATCGTGCGAAAAGGACGCAACAGTTGTTGAGATTCCAAACGAGATAAATGGCGACCCTGTTACCGCAATAGACGAGCGCGCGTTTGAGAAATGTACTGAACTTTTGAGTGTGAAATTCGACATTAAGGACGGCGAGACTCAAAATCTCAGAGAAATTGGCTACTATGCCTTTTCGTACTGTGAAAAACTTGCGTTTGTAAGCATTCCTAACTCTGTTACTGTGATTGATAGAGGAGCATTTTATGCTTGCACCTCGCTTGAAACAGTGATTTTGCCAGAGGATTGCTATATAGGTCCGTATTCGTTTGCAAGATGCACCTCGCTTGAAAAAATCACCACGCTTCCTTGTGTTAGTGAGGGAATGTTTAGCGAGTGCGAAAAACTCGCGAAAATCACCCTTGCTCCAAATCTCAAAGAAATAGAAGAGGACGCATTTGAAAGTACAGCGTTGACTGAAATCGTAATTCCTGCAAGCGTAAATCATATAGGAGCATTGGCATTTCGTGGTTGCTATGACCTTAAAACAGTAACCTTTGAAATCATCAATGGTTGGTTTTGGACTTGTAGATATAACAATGAAACCTACTACTTAGATGTTGATGACCCAGAATACAATGCATATGTTCTGTCAAGAATGGATTTCGACGACGGCGTAGAATTTTGGGAAAGAGCATAATAAAAAGGGCTAAACAATAGCCCTTTTTTGCTTAGAATATTGACATAGTCAATAAAGTATGGTATACTCTTTTATAGCAAAATATTTTAAGTATAGGAGACAAAAAATGAAAAGACTATTAAAGGGAATAACAATTTTACTTGTGATTTCTTTGGTTTTGTGTGCAATTTGCTCTTGCGTTGACACGGAAAACGAAACAGAAACAAAGCTAGAGGATATGGCAAACGAGCAAGAACGCGCATTCGCTTTACTTGAGCGTTCTGATAAAAAAACAGATGAGCTTAACTCTTATCAAGTAGATGGCACTGTAAAAATGAAATTCCCACAAAAAGGACTTTCAATAGATAGCACTGCCACAAACATTTCAATTTACACAGGAAGAGGCACTGGTGATTATGCCGATTATAGCAAGGATGATATCCTTATTAAATTTGGCAGACAAACACTAGCTGAAACTGTGATAGAAAAGGGATTTTTTGGTGGAAAAATGTATCAAAAATCCACCGAAGCTGGAGAACAAAAGCAAGCTATTTATTCTGAAATTTCAGCAAACGATTATTTGAAATTTAAGGAAAAATATGTCTATGACGAGGATTTAGTAAACAGCCTTGATTTCAAGGCAGAGGACTTGAGTAAGGTAACCTGCGTTAAAAAGGATGGCGACTGGATTGCAACCTTTAGCGAATTTAATAAGTACAAGACTGCAAGTATGATAAAAGCATTTGTTTCTGGCTATGAGGATGAGTTCGAGGCAACAGATGTGAAAATAGAGGTTACCGCAGACGACCAAATGCAAATAAAGAGTATAAATATTGAATTTGTGTTTGAGGACGAGGACGAATATGAGCTTTCAATTTCATCGGTAGTATCAAAGCATAATAGCGCAACACTTGAAGCACCTTCAATTGATAGCTACAAATTAGTTGCTGACCTTCGTGTGCTTGATATGGTTGTTAGCGAATTGAACACAAAAAAGGGAGCTGGAGCAGATTTCACTCTTACATTGACCGAAGCTGTTGGAAACTCCTCCTCTTCTGGAACAATGGATGTTAGCTATAAGGATGACGCATCCTTTAGTTATACATTGAAGGCAGAGCAAGGCACTAGCAAGGCTACTGTGGTGTACGAGAATAAAGAGAAGAAAAATTATGATGAATCTGACAAGCTTTTGGCTACCAAATTAAGTGACGACGAAACAGAAAGAGCATACATTTATAGCCTTTTGGACTATGCTGCTTGTGAACCAACCAGCATTGAAAATATCACTCAAAGACAAGATGGCTCATATGACTTGTTTGTGAGCGTGCCTTTTGGAAGTATGTATGAGCAATACGAGGTATATGTTGGCTCATTCACCAATACTACTATGGAAATTCACGTTAAATTTGATGGCGACAAGCTTGTTTTAGTTGACACAGAGCTTGTGTTCATAAGAGATACCACTAATGTAAGAGCTAGAGCAGAAATAGAATACAAATAAATCAAAAGGGGCTACCAAATGGTAGTCCTTTAACATTTTTATAAGTTTTGCATTTAATGTATATCAACCTGATATTTTATAGAGGTGATATTGTGAAACTTAGCGAAATGTTTAAAAGGTGTCTTGAAATTCCGTACAATCATATTGAGAACTCTGCTGATTATGCACTTGAAAGAAAAGACGATACGCTCTACATATACCTTGAATGTTCAAACGGGCAAGTAGACTGGCTAAATAATTTTGATTTTCCAGCCAAGCCTTATGATAGAATGGAAGAGGGGCAAGTCTGGTTCGCACACAGGGGTTTTATGCGTGTTTTCAAGTCGATTGAAAAGGAAATAGCAAGGTATGTGGCTGATAAAACGCTTGAACAAATAGTGACAGTTGGCTATTCGCACGGAGGCGCACTCGCGGTTTTGTGCCACGAATATGTGTGGTATAATCGCCCTGATTTGAGAAGGGTTATTGAGGGTTATGCTTTTGGCGCACCTCGTGTTGTTTGGGGAGCGAAACTTTATTCGCTCACAAAAAGATGGGACAGATTTTTACTTGTTAGAAATGTAAATGATATCGTGACACACGTGCCACCAAAAATAATAGGTTATACACATGTAGGTCATCTTCTTGAAATAGGAAGACGCGGAAAATATTCAATGACTGATGCACATAGACCAGAAAACATAATGAAAGAACTTCTTGCTTATGAGAGGGAAAACCCTTATATTTAAAAAATGCTCCGCAAACGCAGAGCATTTTCTATTTGAAAGAAATTTCGTTTTCCTCGATTGAAAAACTTATAGTGCCGTATCTCGTTTGAAAAACCTCGATTCCGTATTCGTCAAGAAGTTTAAGAGTATCAGGCGAAGCAGGATTTTTCTTTGAGCAAGTAATCGCGCCATAAGTTGGCAAAATCTTGTCTAAAAACTCCCTGTAATTTTCAAGATAATTTCCGTGATAGGGAAGTTTGACAAAATCGTATTTTTGAGGGGAAGTGTCGATAAATTCGCTAAGTCTAAGTTCCATCGCATCACCACAGAATAAAAGCCTTTTTTCACCACATTCAAACGAAATCATAAGAGAAGAATTGTTGCATTCTTTTTGTTTGTATTTCGTTTTTTTAGGCACATCAATGGTGAATTTACACCCGTCATAACCAAAAGAGTAGTTTTCGCTCAGTTTTAGTGGTTCAATTCCAAGGGCTGATAAAGTGTCGTGATAAGAAACATAAAATTCGCTATTTGACGAAAAATTTGACTCAATAACATTCGTCACATTATAGTCGGAAATGATTTTAGACGCCCCACCTATGTGGTCTTTATCAAAGTGAGTGAGAATTAAAGTGTCAATTTTGCTAATTTCCTTTTCTGTAAGATAGGAAATTATTATGGGCAAATTTTCAACCTCACCTGTGTCAATCATTACAATTTTTGTCCCTGTACCGATTACAATACAATCAGCCTTGCCAACATCTAAAATGTCAACAAAGCAAGATGGCACAACCTCTTTTTCACCAACATTACAGGAGCAAATCGAAATCAAAACGCAAAACATCAAAACAAAAGAAAATAGTTTTTTCATTTCTTCGCCCCCTTTTGTGTCTTCTTATTATAATTTTATCACATAAAAAGAGAAAAATCAATAAAATAAAATTGCAACAAAAAATGCCCTGCAAAAGCAGAGCATTTTTATATTTAAGTTTAAATTATTACGAGCGAATCGAGTAACAAGGTTCTGATCGTGAAAATATTATTTGATTTTCACAACTTGCATAGCAAGTTATTCGTGAGAACAGACAGGTCAGGTTCTTATTTGCAAGCCTCTTCGATAGCAACAGCAACTGCAACAGTCATACCAACCATTGGGTTGTTACCTGCGCCGATTAAATCGACAATATTGGCTGAAAGCACTTGACAGGTTAAATAAGATATACTATAATAAATTCGATATTTATAGGTTTGTCCTAGGAGAAATTAAATGAAAAAAATCGTATTGAGTCAAGCACATTTGGATAAAAGAAAGCAAAAAAAGCGTTTCGTTTTAAGAGACGATATTTTTTGCACTATATTGCAACAGAAGATGTGCGTGAAGGATTATTTTGATTTTAGTTTTTCATTTCCCGATGAAGTGGATAAGGTAATCATTGACGGTATGTACTCGGGTGATTG
>JAZSDJ010000182.1:0-7053 GCA_045531105.1 Eubacteriales bacterium
GTTCTCTCAGACTCGTTTTGTGTATCGAACGGAACGGCAAGTTGAACCTCAACTGCTTGTTTGTTCATTACAGTTAACGCTCTTCCTTTTGCTTGTTCAGGAATTAGCGGAACAGAAACATTCAATATATCTCTGTAAGAACCCGACTCGTTCATATTCAACACGATTTTTTCTGAAATTTGCTCTGAAACTTTATAGTAAATCGCGCCTTTAACATTTCCTGTTACAACGAAATAAATTCCGCAAGATCTCGCAGCAGAAACAAGTTGAACTAATGTATCTTCACTGCGATACATTTTTTCTCTAAATGCCGAATAATTATCTAAAACAAGCAAAATCATTGGCATTTTTTCGTTCGAACAACTTATAAACGACTCATAATTTGCACAATGCTTTCGAGCAAATTTTTCTCTGCGTTCGGTTATTATGTTTTGAATAGTGTTAATTACATTTTCTACCGATTTTTCGTCAGCATCTGTCGCATAAAGCGAGCAATGTGGCATTTTCGATAAACTCGCTAAACTGTTTCCATCAAAATCCATTACAAACAAATTGAATTTATCGGGAGAATATTTTAGCGCCAAATTAAACACTATTGATTGTATCAATGTGGACTTTCCTGTTCCAGACGAACCATAAATTGCAAGATGTCCGTTTTTGATAAAGTTTATGCTATATGGAAGTTGCTCTTGCCTTTCGGGCAAATCCGCCATACCACAAACAACATCACCGAATGGTTCTTTGTCCCAGTTTGCTTTTTTGAATTCGAGATTGTATTCAACACACTTTTCAAGAAGCAAGTTTGTTGGCAATGGTGGCAACCAGAGTTGTTTTACCCTTATGCCTAATCCGTCTCCACACTCCGCTATGAAAGACATAACTTCTTCCAACTGTGTTTTGCTACTTTTTTGTTCTTTAAATGTTTTTTTAGCCACACGAATTTTTTCAGCAGGCCAGTTGACCATACTGACGGAAACGCTGTCCTCGTCAATATAGGTGTCTTGGGCAAAATAATCCGCTCCACTATACCCTGATTGGATTTGCTCAAAAATTTCATCATAACCTACTTGAACATATGCTCTTCCTGGTTGCTTTATCAAAGCGGCATCGGGATGTGAAATCATATCCATACTGTCTTGTTTATCAAGAACTTTCAAGCAAACTTTGAATTTAGAGTTGCTCCATATTTGAGGGTCTATAACTCCGCTTGGTCTTTGAGTTGCAAGTATAAGGTGAATACCCAAACTTCTTCCTACTTGTGCTATATCAACAAGTTTTGACATAAACTCAGGATGCTGAGATTTTAATTGAGCAAACTCATCAATAACAATTACCAAGTGTGGCAAAGGTTGAGATAACTTCCTATCTTTAAAGTATTTGTGATAGGAATTAATGTCTATTTTATCAACGCCAAGTTTCTCTGCTGCTCTATTGAACAAATTCTGACGGCTCTTAACTTCCGCTTCCAAAGAAATTAACGCTCTATGCAATGTGTTTCCAGATAAGTTTGAAATAGTCGCTGCAAGATGTGGAGATTTCAAAAATGGTCTTGCCATATCTCCGCCCTTAAAGTCAACAAGCACAAACGCAACTTCGTTTGGACTATAATTCACCATCATTGAGAGAATATAGGCTTGCAAAAATTCACTTTTTCCTGATCCTGTTGTACCAGCCACAAGACCATGACACCCATGAAATTTCTCATGAATATCGAGTAAAAATGTTTCCCCGCCTGCTTTTATGCCTATTGGTGCAGCAAGGCTCTTATCAGAAGAATTTGTTCCCCAATGGTTCATTATTTCCAGTGCATTAACATTTCCGACGCGATACATATCAAGGAATGTTATTTTATCGGGAACACTTGCAGTTGTTTTTTCTACCTTAATCGGTATTTTGTTTATTTGAGACGAAATTTCACAAATCAGTTCATCAGGGACTTCATCAGCGACAAAGTTAATAAACCTATTGTTATTTTCGTTTTTGATATACATTCCGCAAACATCCATATCTTTTTGTACGATAGCGACACACTCTTTCGGAATGCTACTAAATTTCTTACCAAAAAATACGGTTGATATGCCTAATGAATTATTTGAATCAACCAAATAACGTCTGAACGGAACATCTTCAACCAAAGATTCATCCATTACCAATATCACATAAACAGGTGTTTTTGTTTCGTCATCGGATGATGTAGATTCCCTCTCAGAAATTTTTTCTTCAAGATTAGAAAATAAAATTTTCGCTTCCTCTTGATTTGTAGCAACATATCTTTGCCTTCTATCGGTACTCCAAACATGAGGTAAATCGTTAGCCCATTGCATATTTTTCATATTGAAAGAATTATATACAAGAACAAGTTTAACCTCATCAGGCGAATGCAAAGAAACAATATTCGTTACTATAATTTTGAATACATCTACAATGTCTCCTACCACTCCAACAACTTTTTTATCATTAAGCGAGAGGGCGATTGGCACATCGTACATCTTTTCGTATTTCTTTTTTAACTCTACTGCGCCGTCAATCATGGGGTCTTCTTCAAGAGAAAAAGTTTTATTCGGCGATTGAATTTCAACGCAGAAATCAAGTTCTCCAAGTCCAAGTCTTACAGACAAGAAGTCTTCGTCCCCTGGAACTCTTTCCCAGAGTCTTCTATTCTTTTCAAAAATAAAAGTTGCCAACGCACTTGGGGCAGGCATTAAATTTTCATTCAACACTCTTGCGTTTCTTTCGTGCTTTTGCTTGATTTCTTCTTCTTTTTCTTCAAGATAAGCAGAATACTTCTTTCTTCTGTATCTTTCCTTGGCTATTTCCTGCTTTTTATTATATCTGCGAAGGAGTGCTGGCCAAAGCAACGCTCCCGCGAGCATACTTACCGCCATTACTCCACTTGTTATTAACGAAGCAATGCCTCCTCCTTTTAAAACATTAGATATTGTAATGCCCAAACTCGCAAGCATAGCAAGAGACATCGTAATGGATGGCCCTGCCGTTAAAATAAATGGCGGTTCTTTTGATTTTTGAGGTGCCGGTGGAGTATCAATTACTATCTTCCCTTTTTCTTGGGATTTTATAATTCTCGGCGTTCTAACATATGGTGTAGTATCTTCGGACAGCACAGGTGACAAAAGCGAAAATTCTTCCACTTTTTTCAAATTGTTTGTCTTTACTAACGATGGAACAATCAACATATCGTGATAATAGATGATGGTTGTTCCCATTATATATATTTCGTCACCGACAACTAATTCGCATGACAATGTTTTTTCGCCATTAACATATATTCCTGTTTTTCCTGACAAATCTTCCAAAAAGTGCTTGCCGTTTTCATCCATTCTAATGGCGGCGCATTTTCGAGATATGCTATTGTTCAGGTTGACTACTATATTCATTTCTTCGGACCTTCCAATGAAAATTATGTCCGAATCAATATAGTATGCCACACTGCTCAAATTTAATTCTTTATACTCTGTTATCAAAACAGAATAACCAAAATCATCTTTTGAAAACACTAAATAATCGCCGTGTTGCAAAGTCTTTCCTTGCGATATTTCCTGATCTTCGCACTTAATTTGCCATACAGGAGATTTGTTTTGCAAATAATAAGAATCTGCCTTTATTTGAATCGGCAAATAAATGTTTTTATTTCCCGATACAAAATTTTCATTTACATATCCATTGGACGAGTTTTGAATTAACTCGTCCACCTTATATTGACACGCCTTATTATTTATGAACACCGTTGCAAAGAAGTTGTTCATAATGTCTCTCCTTATAGTTTAGTTCCGCAGTCTCCACAGAATTTTTGACTCAAATCGTTTTCTTTTCCGCAACTTGGGCATTTTTTAGAAAGTTTAGTTCCGCAATCTCCACAGAATTTTTGTCCTGTCGCGTTTACTTTTCCGCAACTTGGGCAAACCAATCCAACTACTACTGATTGACCGCATTCACCACAGAATTTTTGTCCCGCTGGATTTTTAGCACCACAATGTGGGCATGCGTTTTCCTCAGCCGCTGGTGCCGCTTGGGCTGCCGGCTTGCTTGTATCAACATTAGCGCTCATACCTGCAAACAATTCTCTTGCCATAGGTGCCATTCCAAGACCCATTCCAAGACCCATTCCGGCGTTTGCCATACCGCCACTTGCATTGTTGCTTGCCATAGTGTCCAAAACGTCGAAACTTCTTCTTTGACGATAGAAGTCGTTTCCAAGCGCGAGTTCTTCTTTGTATGTACGCAATTTTTCGAATTCGTCTTTTGGTGGAGAAATTGTCTCAATGAAGAAGTTTACGATTTCAACGCCAAATCTTTCAAATTCTTTTTCTATTTCTGCTTGACATTCAGTTGACAATTCTTTCAAGTAAGCAGTTACTTCAAGGAATGAAATTTTTTGTTTAATCATAAACGATGAAATAACCGATTTGATTCTTGATGTGAGAAGTCCACTGAAATAACTTGCTACAAATGCATAGTTTACAGTTGTTCCGTTTGGAACCGCTCCGATAAGTTCAGATACGAACATTCTTGAATCTACAATTCTAAGACCATACTTACCATGAGTACGAATGGACAAAATAAGTCCGTATTTTGGGTCTTCTAATTGGAATGGATTCGCTGTTCCCCAGTTCATATCCAATCTGGAAGTCTTATTTACATAATATATTTCTGCTGAGAAAGGTGTTTTGCCACCGAATGGCAATTTTACCAACTTGTTGAGTAAAGGTAAGTTGCCTGATTTAAGAGTGTGTGTTCCAGGGCCAAAAAGGTCCAATGCTGCCCCACCCTTAAAGAACAACGCCTCTTGTCCTTGGTTTACGATCAACTGTGATCCTAATACGAATTCTTCACTTGGACATTTATGTATAAGCCAAGAACTACCATCTTCGTAACCATCATACTTAATTCTGTCAATTAATGCCATTTTGTTTCTCCTTAAATCTTATAAAATTTTTAAATTATTTTCGCCTTATAATTAATGCTATTCGCATTATAATTTATTATAACACGCATTCGACAAAAAATCAATAAATTTTTGTAAAAAACAATATTTATATATGTCTTGACAACTATGATTTTTTACCATATTTTTCAAAAATTCTCCAAAATTCTCAAAAAGCGCACACATCCCCGACTATTTTAAAAATAACATTCCTCTCTTCTTGGCTAAAAATTTTATTTTTCAGACAACGGGTTTGGCGATTTTCCATTTTAGTATACTTTAAACATTATATGAATTTTCCTTCTCAATGTTTATTTTGTCCTTTGTAACTAAAAAGCGAGTGCAAACACCCGCTTTTCAAAATTATTTCTATTTGTAAAATCAACCTACAAACATCTGTGTCCAGTAATTTCCATTTGCAACATAACCAACGCCAATTTTGGTAAACGAACCATTCAAAATGTTCGCTCTATGCCCAGACGAATTCATCCACGCATTCACAACCTCGGTTGGTGTTTTTTGCCCTCTTGCTATATTTTCGCCAGCCGTCCTATACGAAATTCCAAAATTTTTAATCATTTGAAATGGTGTGCCATATGTTGGGCTTGTATGCGAAAAATAGCCCAACTCTTTCATATCTTGTGATTTGTATCGTGCGACACGAGATAATTGCCAGTCGTGTTCAAGACTTTTCAAGCCTTTTTTGTTTCTTTCTACATTTACAAGTCTTACAACCTCTTGCTCGTATGCTGTAATGCCTGTGTCGGTTATAGGAATATATAATTTATCACCTGGGTAAATAAGGTCTGGATTTTTTATATGAGTGTTTGCACTTTTTATCTCCGAAAGTCCAACCTCATACTTAACTGCGATTTTCCACATTGTATCACCCTTAACCACAGTGTGTGTTACCGCACTCGCGCCAACTGATACAACCATTGTAAACAAACACAATAGTGTCGCAAATATACTAATAAATACTGATGATTTTTTCATACATGTACCTCCTTTGTGTTTAAAGCAACGCGTAAAACAAACACAGGGTGCGTCGCTTTCCCTATAATTATACCATGCTTCCCTACCGATTTCAAATGCAATATCTGTCAAAATTGTCTCCGTGTGCCAATCTATTATCAAACAAAAACCAGACACATGGTCTGGTTTTTGTTTTATGACTCCCCAAACTGGGTAGCGAAGTTAAAAAGGATTGATAATCGTTTTTAACGAGTGAAACCGCCGAAGAACAGAAATGGCAGAGCCGAGTGTAAGCCTGCGTTGAGGCGATAGACATTTCCGTTTCATAGGTGGAGTACACGGAGTGTGAACCTAATGCTTTAATGATTAACAGTAATAACTTCCTAAAACAAAGTCGTTGCGCGTCGAACGAGTCCTTACTCCTTCAACTCCTTGTTTTAGTTACTTACCCTAACAAAACGATTATCAATCGTTTTGTGTCGGTCGTCACTCTACCGCTGAACAGTTCTTGCGAACCTCAGTCCGCCAAGGCAAGGCTACCAAGCATAGCGTCACAGGTTCGAGCCTTAATGCAAGAAAGTAATAAAACAAAAAAGACACCGAATTTGGTGTCTTTTTGTTTTATGGCTCCCCGAACAGGGCTCGAACCTGTGACATCATGATTAACAGTCATGCGCTCTACCGACTGAGCTATCGAGGAATAGCACAGAGCCTGTGTGGGCAAAACTATTGTTCAATCCACACTAACTCTTTAATAACATATATATGGGCAAAATAGGACTTGGTGAGAGGTAAACAAATATATTTAAGGAGAGAGAACGAAAGGTTTTTTCACCAAGACCTGCCCTTTTTTCGAAGCGTTGTCGCTTCTGTCAAATACATATAAAAGGAAAAAGGGTTGGCATTGACCTATTTTCCCGGTCCGTCGCCAGACAAGTATCTTCGGCTCCGCACAGCTTAACTTCTGTGTTCGGAATGGGTACAGGTGGACCCTGTGCGATAAAAACACCAACCAGAGTGCCTCTGGGGGCAAATTTTCGTGTTTGTTTAGTCTTAGTTGATTAAACCATACTCGACAATATAGTCCTCAGCACTTCATATTAACATCGATTCGCTCTCACCTTTTAGGTGTCGAG
>JAZSDJ010000071.1:0-2309 GCA_045531105.1 Eubacteriales bacterium
TATTGGATTGTCGTAAATTTCAATGCCTTTTTTAGTGCTTTCAAGAGTTATTGAGTGGTCTTTATCGGCTATGTGCCAGTGGAGTGGTGAAACTCCGATTTTTTCGTTAAATGGGGTGCTTGTTATTTGGAGATTTTCCAAGATTTCAAGAGCGTTTTCGACGCTGTCGCATCTTGATAATACATAGGGGATTATTTCGTATGGCGCTAAATTTATTTTGCCAGAAACTTCGTTTCCATAATGTGCGTTTTTGTCAAAGTTGAGGGCGCTTATGCAAAGCCCTTTTTCGTTTATTCCCTCAGCATATAAAGGAAACCCTTCTTGCACAGTTGCCATACCGATTATTGCGTATTTTGTCTTCTCTGCCTTTTGGTGCTTGTAGTTGAGATTGTAATTTCTTGGCGTGACCACGACGCACTCTCCAAAATGATAATCAAGGTCCATATTTCTGCCAAAATAAAAATCTTCTGTTTTAAATGTTAAACTTGTACACATATTAACTCCTTTTCTTGTTAGTATGTGCAGAAAAAGAAAAACCAACGCATTTTGCGTTGGTTTTGCAATTTTATTCAAAAAGTGGGGTTGAGAAATAGCGCTCTGCTGTGTCGGGAAGGACTGTTACTACGGTTTTGCCTTTGCCGAGCATTTTTGCAAGTTTAAGAGCGGCGCAAACATTTGTTCCGCTTGAAATTCCGCACATTATTCCCTCTTTTGACGCAAGGTCCTTTGAGGTTTGGAGTGCTTCCTCATCATCAATAATACAAATACCGTTATATATTTCTTGGTTCAAGATTGTTGGAATTATTCCGTCACCTATACCCATTTGAACATGAGTTCCTATTGAACCACCAGAAAGGATTGCTGCGTGTCTTGGCTCTGCTGCCCAAATTGTGATATCTGGGTTTGCTTCCTTCAAGACCTCGCCTATTCCTGTGATTGTTCCACCTGTTCCTATACCAGAGCAGAAGCCGTGAATTGGTCCGTTTACCTGTTCAAGAATTTCCTTTGCAGTTTGCTCTCTTTGTGCGCTAACATTAGCAGGGTTTTCAAACTGTTGAGGTACGAAAACATTTTTATCTTCCCTTTGCATTTTGAGTGCTAAATTCATACATTCTTCAATGCATTTTCCGATGTTTCCGTCGTCGTGTACCAAAATAACCTCTGCGCCATAATGGCAAACAAGTTTTCTTCTTTCCTCGCTAACGGAGTCTGGCATAATTATCTTTGTTTTATAACCACGAACTGCGCCTACAAGTGAGAGCCCTATTCCTTGGTTACCACTTGTTGGCTCTACAATTATTGTATCTTTATTTATAAGTCCTTTTTTCTCAGCATCCAAAATCATATTGTATGCGGTTCTTGTTTTTATTGAGCCACCTATATTGAGTCCTTCGAATTTTACAAGGATTTGTGCCATATCTGGCTCTACCATACGATTAAGGCGAATAAGTGGGGTATTCCCCATTGCGTCAAGTATTGAATTGCAAATCATTTTTTGCCTCCACAAATTTCTGTGCTTTTAATATTTTATATCAAAGTTCTAATAATGTCAAGACTTTTTTACTTGACATACACTCACGACAGGATTTATAATAGAATTACAGTTTAATTTTTGTGAGGTTTTTTATGAAAAAAGTTGTTTTGCTTGGAGATTCTATTCGTCTTTGGGGTTATGGTACAAAAGTACCCCAAATGCTTGGCGAGAATTATGAGGTTTGGCAACCTGAGGATAATTGCAGATTTGTAAAATATACTCTTCGTGGCCTTTTTGACTGGGGAGATGGAATAAAGGGTGCTGATGTAATCCACTGGAACAATGGGCTTTGGGATTGCACAGAAATTTTTGATGATGGACTTTTCACAAGTGAGCAAGAATACATCGAAAATATGGTTCGTGTGGCTAAATTACTACTAAAAATTACACCGAATGTAATTTTCGCGACTACTACTCCTGTTTGGGATGAGTTTGAGTGGACTCACAATGACAAAATTCAAAGATTTAATGAAATTATTGTGCCCGAGCTTAAAAAACTCGGTGTAGTTATAAACGATTTACACTCCGCTGTTAATGCTGATGTTCACAGATATGTTAAGGAATGCGATATGATACACCTCTCTGACGAAGGCATTGACCTTTGTGCAAAGATGGTTGTTGATGTTATTAAAAAATTCGATTAGGTGGTTTTATGAAATACAAGGTTGTTGGTTGGACTGATTGGGAAAGTGATGATTTCGCAAACGGCTTTGCCTCTGAGGCTATTTGTAATGCCATTGTCGATTGCATCAAGGAAAAGGGCTTTTGCTTTTCA
>JAZSDJ010000077.1:0-8322 GCA_045531105.1 Eubacteriales bacterium
ATGAGGGTTTCAAAGGCAAATTTGAAACCTACCTTAACGAACTCAAACTTGCCGAAGAAGCGAGCGACTGCAAGAGCGCTGTTGACGGAATTTTAAAAATTCTCAACGAAATAAAGGCTGACGAAAGCGACGAGGAACTCATTTCTTTGATTGATAAAACAACTTCTCAAATAAAATTGCTTTTCGACGAATTTGAACTTGCTTGCGCTAACCTCTCCGCTTTAAACTCAACATGTGAAGAAGAAAACTCGGCAAGGCTCGAAATATTCAAAGATGCTACACGGGGTAATGCCGAAGATGTAGAAAATTGGCAAAAGAACAAAGAAGGCGAACTTGCTCTCGATTGGTACTCACACAAAATGAAATGGGACAATGAGCGCAAAAACGACCTTAAAAAGCCACCTGCGGTAAATAAACCTTAAAGTTGCCACTACAATAAAACTAAAAAATCGGCTCTCGGTTAGAGAGTCGATTTTTGTTTTGGTTTTTGGGAGATGTTTCGCTATTTTGAATGTTCGCAAAGTCCTTTTTTATTAAGTGGGCATTCGCCACATCTTGGGGCTCTTGCCGTGCAATATTCTCTGCCAAAAAGCACCAAGCGGTGACAAAGGTCACTTTGCTCTTTTGGCTCAACAAGTTCGCCAAGAATTAGTTCTGTTTTATAAGGGTCTTTCATTCCCTCTTTATACATTCTAAATCGTCCACATATTCTCATACAATGAGTATCGGCAACGATTGCAGGCTTTTTATAAAGGTCTCCAAGAAGCAAATTTGCAATTTTTCTGCCTACGCCCTCGAATTTCAGAAGTTCGTCAATATCGCTTGGAACTTGTCCGTCATAATCACGAATTAAACGAATTGAGGCGTCCTTTATGTTCTTCGCTTTCATTCTAAACAAGCCACAAGGCTTGACTATTTCTTCGATTTCTTCAATCGGGGCATTTGCCATTGAGCGCGCGTTTGGAAAGGATTTAAAAAGGTCACGACAAACGATATTTACCCTTTCGTCTGTACACTGTGCGCTGAGTCTTCCCATAACGAGAAGTTTCCACGCATCGCCCTCATATTCAAGCGAGCAAAGTGCCTCGGGGTAAAGTTCTTCAAGCGCCTCAACGATTTTTATCATTCGTTCTTTCTTTTGAGATTTCGTCATATCAAATCAACCTCAAATTCGTCTTTGAAAATTTCAGTTAAGCGACACAGTGGCAAGCCAACTATGTTATAAAAATCCCCATCAATTCGCGAAACAAAAGCGCCTGCCATTTCTTGTATTCCATACGCACCCGCTTTGTCATAAGGCTCATCAAGGTCAACATATTTTTCGATTTCATATCGAGAAAGTTTTCTCATATAAACCTTACTTGTGACGCTTTCAGAATAAACTTTATTTTTTGTGCGAACACAAATTCCGCTTATAACAAGATGCTCGCCATCGGAGAACGCTTCAAGCATTCTTATTGCATCATCTCGCCCTTTCGGTTTTCCCATAAGTTCGCCACCACAAACGACAACCGTATCACAACCGATTATAATCTCGTCGTCTTCCATAGGAACGCTCATCGCCTTTTTCTCGGCTAAAATCCTTGGGATTTGGTCAAGGGGTGTGTCGTTTTCGTAGTCTTCTTTCGCATTTGATATACGAATGTCAAAGTCCTTTACAACCATTGACAAAATCTCGCGTCTTCTTGGCGACGCTGATGCTAAAACTATCTTCACGACTTTATTCTCCTTACCTTTCTGTTTGTTGGAAGTCCGTATTTGTACGACTCTATAATTTCGGCACAATCCTCTGGTGTTTCATCTGTAAAAATAAAGTGCCACGAGTGATTTTGTATCTCGTTTTGCTTATCTGCCATATAAATTGGCACGCTGTTATAAATTACATTATGATGTCCGTAAATACCTTGACAGTACATTTTTGCGCCTGTTCTGTCCGTTATATAACCCGAACAACTTTTACACATTGAAACATCTTTCAGCATACATTTAAATGTTGTCATAACAGGTATGTGTCCATACGCTATTATCGAATAGCCTGACATATCGCGACATTGAGGCAAGGTGAGTTCTGGCGAGAGAATTATATGTTCAAAGCCAAGTGAGTTGAGATAATCGACACTGTGTCCGTTAAAGACATTAAATCTAAAATCTGCAATCGGCACAAAGCCGAACTCTTTTACAGTTTTTAATTGTCCTATATTTGTAACAAGGGCATATTTTGCGCCAACATCCTTCAAGTGTTGCAAAACATCCTTGACATCCTTCCACTCATCGTCAAGAATCACAGGTGGCAAAACAATGCCATTTGCGCCACAGTCATTATCGAAAATGTAAAACGGAAGAAATATCATATCAAAGTATTCGCTCGCATTGTATGGAACTTGATACGGGTTATCAAATACCGCTGTGCGAATTTTTTTGCCCTCTTTTATGCGCTTTTGGGCCACATAGTCGACATTTTTCGCTTCTCTTTCATAAGTGAGAAGTTTGTCGATTGCTCTTCGTCTTAGGGAATTAAGACTCGATATTCTAACAATAATTCCATCGTCTTTTTCAATTTCTAATTTGCCAAGTGCATATGGAGTTGAGCCAAGTTTGGAAAGATTTTTTGCAAGTTCTTGTTCGCTCATTTCCCTTGAAATTGCTTTTTCAACTATATTTTCGCTCACGCTCGCGCTCTTTTCTCTATCGCTGACTGTAACTGTTGCAACTCCGTCAAGCGTGAATTTTGCAAAAATATCAAGTTTTGGCTTTCTTAATTCAAAGGTGGTTTTTTCGTTTGAATTTGTCTTTTCCTTGTCTTCTTCCGTTCTTGTACCAAGCATTTCTTTATCGACCTTGGAAGTAAAATAGCCGTCGGTAAATCCTTGGCGTGAGAACAAGTCACCAAGTCGGGTGATTTCTGCCATTGTCGCATTTCTCTTCTCGTCGAGAAGTTTACGCCAAATTTTCACAACTCCACCCACATAATCCTCGCTTTTCATTCTGCCCTCTATTTTAAGAGAAGCCACACCAATGGACAAAAGTTCGTCTATGTGATTTGAAAGTGACATATCTTTAAGGCTCAACGGGTAAAAAGTTTTATCACCAAAAGTGTATGGCAAACGGCAAGGTTGAGCGCACTCACCCCTGTTGCCACTTCTACCACCCATTGCGTAACTCATAAGACATTGTCCCGACATTGACATACAGTGCGCACCGTGAACAAACGCCTCTATTTCTGTATTTGTTGACGAGCAAATGTGGCGAAGGTTTTTCTTGTCAAGTTCTCTTGCCACAACAACTCTTGAACAGCCCAGTTTTTTAAGTTCCAAAACTCCATCAAGATTGTGAACGCTTGCCTGCGTACTTGCGTGAATTTCAAAATCGGGGAAGTATTTTTTTATAAGTGTCATAAGACCAAAATCGGCAACTATTAGCGCATCTGCACCACTTTCATAGAGCGATTTTACATATTCAAGAACCATGGGAATTTCTTTATCGTATATTGAGATATTAAGCGTAACAAAAGCCTTGACTCCATGTGCGTGGCATAACTTGATTGCCTCACGCGCACTGTCAAGGTCGAAATTATTCGCTCTTATTCTTGCGTTGAATAAATCTGCACCGAAATATACGGCGTCAGCACCTGCTGATATCGCACTAACGAGCGCGTCCATATCGCCTGCGGGCGCTAAAAGTTCAGGCAAGAAATTCTTTTCTTCTTTTGTTCCACTTTTGTTTGGCATATTAATTTCCTTGAAGTTTTGCTCTTAACTCCTCGTTTTCCTTTTTAAGTCTGTTTACATTCGCTTGATAAAGTGCGATTTGCGCTTCAAGATTTTTAACTTTTCTTGCGTCACTTTGACCTGTGCTGAAAAAGTCCATAGCACAGAAAATTGATGCCTCAACAAGCGAGCAGTTCTTTTGTGAGCGCACCATATGATTTATTTTATCGTTTACCGCTTTCGCAATGCCCTCAACATATTCCTGCCCCTCCTCGGAAACAATCCCAAGGGTGACGCCTGCAATTTCTACATAAAATTTTTGCTTCATTTTTTCTTTTCCCTCAATTTTTGCGACAAAGTCTTGAATTTTTGCTTTTTATATTGTATTATAATAGCATATTAACGCATTTATTTGCGTGTAAATTAATTATACAACACAAAAGGACAAATTTCAACAGTCGTTTGATAATATTTTTGGAGAAAATTATGGGCATTATTAAAAATTGCAGAAGAATTGTTATAAAAATTGGTACATCTACTCTTACATATCAAAACGGGGCGCTCAACCTTCGCAGAATTGAACTTCTTACCCGTGCAGTTTCTGATTTTAAAAATGCAGGACATGAGGTCGTTATGGTAAGTTCTGGCGCAGTTGGCGCAGGTTATGCAAGACTTAACCTTTCCACTTACCCTACATCTCTTGAAGATAAGCAAGCGTGCGCAGCGGTTGGTCAAGGGCAACTTGTTAAAATTTACGACAACTTTTTTTCTGTTTATGGTCACACGGTTGCACAAATTCTTATGACAAAAGATGTTGTTGATGACAAGGGCAGACTTGAACACATAAAAAATACATTTTTCACTCTACTTCGTATGGGTTGCGTTCCCGTTGTTAACGAAAACGACTCTGTTTCTTGCGAAGGAATTGAATTTGGTGGAAACGACACTCTCTCCGCTTATGTTGCTATTGCTTGCGAGGCTGACCTAATTATCAATCTTAGTGATATTGATGGTCTTTACGACAAAGACCCAAGAAAGTTCGCTAATGCGAAACTTATTGACCGCGTTGAGAAAATAGACGACAAAATTCGCTCTTTTGCAGGTGGCGCTGGTACTTCTCGTGGTACTGGTGGTATGATTGCAAAAATCAACGCAGCGGAAATTGCGAACTCTCACGGAATCCCTATGCTCATTATCAATGGCGAAAATCCTGCTGTTTTATACGATATTTTAGACGGAAAACATATCGGCACATACTTTGCTGCAAGAAAGGACTAATATGGAAGTTTTTAACTCTGTTAAATCTCTTTGTGAGAGTGCAAAGGTTGCTTCTTACTCTATCGCTTCGCTAAGTGGAGCAAAAAGAAACGAACTTCTTTGCGCTATTGCTGACAAGATTTCAAAAAATTCAGCCAAAATCATTGAGGCGAATAAAATCGACCTTGAAAATGCAAAGGTTAATGGCATAAAAGATGCGATGCTTGACCGTCTTATGCTCAACGAAGCAAGAATACAAGGCATCAAGGATGCGATTTTGAAAATTGCGGACCTTTCCGACCCTATCGGTGCAGGCGAAATTTTTACTCGTCCAAATGGTCTTGAAATTCATAAAATGAAAGTCCCTCTTGGACTTGTCGCTATGATTTACGAGGCGCGTCCAAACGTTACACCTGACGCAACTTCTCTTTGCTTAAAGAGTGGTAACGCTGTCGTCTTGCGTGGTGGAAAAGAGGCAATTTCATCAAACAAGTGTATCGTTTCTCTCATTCGTGAAACACTTGCCGAAAATGGAATTGACGAAAACGCAGTTTCTCTTGTTGAAAATACAACTCGTGATAGCGCAAACGCGCTTATGAATATGCGAGGCATTGTCGATGTTCTCATTCCAAGAGGTGGAAAGGGACTTATAAAAAATGTCGTTGAAAACGCAAAAGTTCCTGTTATCGAAACAGGCGCTGGCAACTGCCATCTTTTCGTTGATGAAAGTGCGAGCATTGATATGGCTCTTAAAATTGCGCTCAACGCAAAATGCTCTCGTCCTTCGGTTTGTAACGCTATTGAAACTATTTTGGTTCACGAAAGTGTTGCGAACGAATTTTTGACTCGTTTCTTTGAGGCAACAAGAAATTATTCTCTTGAATTTCGTGGTTGCTCTCGCTCGGTTCAAATCCTCAAAGGAATTGCCCTTGCAACAGATGAGGACTATGCGACAGAATACGACGATTATATCGTTTCAGTAAAGGTTGTTGATAGCATTGATGAGGCGATTGCTCATATCAACAAATACACCACAGGTCACAGTGAGGCAATAGTTACAGAAAACGCAAGACATATGGACCTTTTTGTAAATTCTATTGACTCTTGCGCGCTTTATGTAAACGCATCTACTCGTTTCACCGATGGTGGCGAGTTCGGTTTTGGCGCTGAAATTGGAATTTCTACTCAAAAACTTCATGTAAGAGGTCCTATGGGACTTGATGCGCTAACTACCACAAAATATATTATCAAAGGTGACGGACAAACAAGATGAGCGAAAGATTAAAAGAAGTAATTCTATGCAAATATGGCGAAATTATTTTGAAAGGCGCAAATCGTTCAGAGTTTGAGGCTAAAATGCTCAAAGAACTTCGCCGTCGCGCAAAACGCATAGGTAATTTTAATATTTATTACGCACAATCAACTGTATTTTGCGAACCTCTCGATGAAGATAGCGCAGATATGATTGAGGAAATGACAGAGCAAGCAAAGCATGTTTTCGGCTTTGTTGGAGTTACTCGCGCTATTGTGTGTGAAAAGCAACTTGACACCATAATTGATATGGTTAAAAAGCACATTCCCGAAAGGATTAAGGGCGCGAAGACATTCAGAGCGTGTGCAAAGCGCGCCGACAAGCGCTTTCCTCTTTCCTCTCCTGAACTTGCAGGTGAGGTTGGCGCCGCTGTTCTTGAAGCGACAGGTGGCAAAGTAAAAGTTGACCTTCAAAACCCTGATATCGTTGTTCAAGTCGAAATTCGCGACAAATACGCATACATTCACGCAGGTCAGGAAAAAGGCGCAGGCGGTATTCCTTATGGTTCAAGCGGTAAAGGTTTGCTCCTTCTCTCTGGTGGAATTGACTCCCCTGTGGCTGGATTTATGATGGCAAAACGTGGCGTTCAACTCGAAGCGATTCACTTTGAGAGTTTCCCTTACACTTCCGAAAGAGCGCGCGAAAAGGTGCTTGAACTTGCAAAAGTTCTTACTGACTACACAATGCGTATAAGAGTTCACATTATCTCGCTTACAAAAATTCAAGAACTTATTCGTGACAACTGTGACGAGGACTATTTCACCTTGCTACTTCGTCGATATATGATGGCTTTGTCCGTAAAACTTGCTCACGATATTGATTGTGATGCAATTATCACGGGGGAAAGTCTTGGTCAGGTTGCAAGCCAGACAATGAAGGCTATAAATGTAACAAATGTTATGTCGGACCTTCCCGTATATCGTCCACTTATCGGTATGGACAAGGAAGAAATCATTCAAGTTTCAAGACGAATTGGCGCATACGACACCTCTATTCTTCCATACGAGGATTGCTGTACCGTATTTACGCCAAGACACCCCCGCACTCGTCCAGAACTTGAAAAAGTAATCGAAGAAGAGAAAAAACTCGACTTTGACGCACTTGTTGAGGAAGCGTATGCGACAAGATATGCAGTTGTTGTAAAGCAATTTGGAGATAATAAAATTGAGGGAAGGGATTAATTATGGCAAAGAAAAATTATATCACTTTAACCGACGAAAATGGCGTTGACACTCTTTACGAACTCATTGACGAAGTAAGCGTTGACGGAAATTCTTATGTTGCAATAGTTCCCGTTTGCACAGAATATTATGTTCTCAAAAAGGTAAACGCTGGCAAGAAAAACGAAACCTTTGTTTCCGTTGAGGGCAAGGAACTTGACAAAATCGAAAGCGTTTTCCAATCAAGACTTGACGCGATAAATCACGACGAGGACTAACTCTGAATTAACAGCACAGCGGATTGTAATTTTTATCAACTAAAAACGAAAAGAACAGACACAGTGTCTGTTCTTTTTATTTTTTTAGCATTTCGGTTATAGTGCCCCACGCATAGTCAGCAAAGAACCGATGCTTTCCCTCGTGAATTAGCATTTTGCACTTCTCCTGTGCGCCAAACGCTTTGTATATTTTTTGAACTTGTTCAAATGCTTTTTTGGCGCCTTTTAGTGGAAACCACTCGTCCTCAGTAGTGCTAAAAACCAAGAGTTTTTTAGGAGCGATTAAAATTGCAAGGTCGCCCATATCGAAATATTTTGCGATATTTGGTATATAATTGCAAACACAATGCGAAATGTCAACTATCGAGTCCTCGAAGGTACAAAGAGCGACTATTGGCAAATAAAGTTCAAACCTGTGGTCAAAACAAGCGGTATAGTAGGTCGCTGTTCCACCGCCACTCTCACCCATAAGAAGCGATTTTTCCATTGTCACAAGATTTCCGAAATGTTTGAGGGTGGAGTCAATTACTCTTTGAATGTCCCACACTCGCTCCCCTATTATAGTTCTGCCCATAATAAGGGCGCCCATTGCCGTGTGCAAGTCGGAT
>JAZSDJ010000215.1:0-2413 GCA_045531105.1 Eubacteriales bacterium
GCTCCTTTTTTAGCAAGAGCAGACGGCAAAGAGCCTAAAACATCTCCAAGACCACCAGTTGACATAAAAGGAATTGCTTCTGAACCGACGAAAAGTATTTTCATAAATTCCTCCTTATATCATTTTACCTTTTGAAAGATAGAATGGCAACGTTTCATCTCCGGAAAGTGTTTTATTATCGCGAATAACAACATTTTTATCGGCAATTACACAATTCAAAGTCACATTTTCGCCTGTGAAAGTATCTTGGAAAAGAATACTATTTTTAACAACCGTACCTTTTCCTACCTTTACGCCTCTGAAAAGTATTGAGTTTTCAACTTCGCCATAAATTTGGCATCCGTCCGCAATTAAAGAATTTGTTATTTTTGCATTTGGACTGTGGTAAGTTGGCGCAGAGTTTCTAACTTTTGTATAAATAGGTCTATTTTTTACTCTAAAAAGTTGATCTCTTATGCTTTGATCTTTGATAAGCTCCATGCTACATTTATAATAATCTTCTGGTGAAGAAATGCAAGCAAAATAGCCATCATATCTATAAACACGATAATTTCTTGTTTTTAAATTTTTCAAAAGAACATCTCTTGTAAGACTTACATAATCGTGAGCAACAGCATCAAGGACAATCTCTTGGAGATATTGTCTTGTCATAACCATAATATTGAGGTTAATTTCACTTTCGCCTTCAAAATTAGTAGGATAAGCCTGAATATCAGTAACTCTACCAGTTGCATCTGCCTCTACAAGAACATTTGCTTTGGCAGTATTCTTGTTAAGAGAAACTTTCTTTACAGCCATTGTGATGTCCGCTCTGTTTTCAATATGATTTTTTATCATATCATTAAGATCTATGTTACAAATAACATCACAGTCAGACAAAACAACATAATCATCAGTGATTTTTCCGATTGAATGGCTAACACTTTTGAGCGCTTCAAGTCTTGTACTATAAAGAGCGTTAACATTATTTGCATACGCAGTAATATAAGGTGGAAGTATTTTTATACCACCTGCTCTTCTTGCAAGATCCCAGTCCTTACCAGAACCAAGGTGGTCCATAAGTGATTGGTAATTGTAGTGAGTAATTACGCTTACATTAAATATGTTAGAGTTTACCATATTAGAAAGCGCAAAATCGATTAATCTATATCTGCAACCAAAGGGAACAGATGCCATTGTTCTATTTCTTGTAAGTTCCGGAATGTTTGCATCATGTATGTTAGAAAAAATTATTCCTGCTGCTGACATGTTTCTATTCCTCCCTATTATTTCGCATTATTGAAATCGCTATCAATCATTAAACCAGCGTCAACAACTGAGTTTTTGCCAATAACGATATCGCTTCCAATAAGTGTTATTCCCTTTGCAGTTTTCTTGTCTTCGCCAACAAATGCGTTATTCTCAATAACAGTATTGCTATCAATTATAGAATAATTAACAACCGCACCGGCTTTGACAGTTACACCACTCATAATGATTGAATCCTTTACAATAGCGCCATTTTCAACGATAACACCATTTGAAAGAACAGAATTTTCAACACAACCCTCTATAACACAACCTTCTGTGATTATAGAATTGGTCGCATTTCCACCATTTCCAATAAATTGAGGCGGTTCAGCGTAGTTTCTCGAAAAAATTCTCCAAGATTTATCATGAACATTGAAGTTTGGATTCTCACCAAGCAAATCCATGTTTGCTTCCCACAAACTATCAATAGTTCCAACATCTTTCCAATAACCTTCAAAAGGATACGCATACATTTTTTTGCCGTCATTAAGCATATTAGGAATTATATTTTTTCCAAAATCGTTACTTGACGATTTGTCCTGCTCGTCTGCAATCAAATAAGATGCCAAATCTTTACGATTGAAAATATAAATACCCATTGATGCTTTGGTACTTGTTGGATTTTTTGGTTTTTCTTGGAATTCTGTTATTTTTCCAGTTTCATCTGTTACCATTATTCCAAAACGGCTTGCTTCCGAAAGAGGAACTTCAAGTACAGCAATCGTACAATCTGCGCCCTTTTCTTTGTGCGCTTGAAGCATTGCGTTATAATCCATTTTATAAATATGGTCTCCTGAAAGGATTATTACATAATCAGGGTCGTAACGATTGATAAAATCTAAGTTTTGATAAATCGCATTCGCGGTTCCTTTATACCAGTCCGCACCTTTTTTCGCCTGATATGGAGGCAAAACCATAACGCCACCTGTTAATCTGTCAAGATCCCAGGGTTGACCATTTCCAATATACTCATTAAGTACAAGTGGTTGATACTGAGTCAAAACACCGACCGTATCAATACCTGAGTTTATGCAGTTCGACATTGGAAAGTCAATTATTCTATACTTTCCACCAAAAGTAACTGCGGGTTTTGCGGTCTTTTCGGTAAGAGTATAAAGTCTAC
>JAZSDJ010000039.1:0-2462 GCA_045531105.1 Eubacteriales bacterium
ATGCAAAACAATGGCGTTGTATGTGAAATTGATAATAAGGAAGAAGAGCTACACATAATACGTCACACAGCTGCCCACATTATGGCACAGGCTATTAAGCGCCTTTATCCTGAGGCTATATTTGCTTATGGTCCTGCTACTGAAAAGGGATTTTATTACGATGTTGACCTTGGTGATGCAAAACTTACTGATGAGGACCTTTCTAACATCGAAAAGGAAATGAAGAAAATCACAAAGGAAAATCTTCCTATAAAGACATTTACTCTTCCAAGAGATGAAGCGATTGCTCTTATGCAAGAGCGTGGCGAAAAATACAAAGTTGAGCATATTGGCGACCTTGATGAAAATGCCGTTATCAGTTTTTATCAACAAGGCGAATATATTGATATGTGTGTTGGACCTCATCTCTGCTATACAAAGGCTCTTAAAGCATTTAAAGTTATGAAACTTTCTGGTGCTTATTGGAAAAACGACAAAAATAACAAAATGCTCACTCGTGTAAATGGTGTCGCTTTTTCAAATCAAGAAGAACTTGAAAATCATCTTAAAATTCTTGAAGAAGCAGAAAAACGCGACCATAACAAAATTGGTCGTGACCTCGAATTTTTCACAACTGTTGACACAGTTGGTCAAGGTCTTCCAATCCTCTTGCCAAAAGGTTCAAGAGTTATTCAACTTCTTCAACGATGGGTTGAGGACGCAGAACAAAAAAGAGGTTATCTTTTGACAAAAACTCCTCTTATGGCAAAGCGCGAATTTTACAAAATTTCTGGTCACTGGGACCACTATCTTGATGGTATGTTTGTGCTTGGAGACCCTGATGATTATACAAAGGAATGTTTTGCACTTCGTCCTATGACTTGTCCTTTCCAATATCAAGTTTTCCTTAACAGAAAGCGTTCTTACAGAGACCTTCCTATGCGTCTTGGCGAAACCTCTACCCTTTTCCGTAATGAAGATAGTGGTGAGATGCACGGACTTATTCGTGTAAGACAATTTACCATTTCAGAAGGGCACTTAATTCTCCGCCCTGACCAACTCGCCGAGGAATTCAAGGGTTGTCTTGAACTTGCAAAGTATTGTCTTGAAACTGTTGGACTTTGGGAAGATTGCACTTTCCGTTTTTCACAATGGGATCCAAATCGCAAAGATAAGTACGAAGGCACTGCTGAACAATGGAATGAAGCACAAGAAATTATGGGCCAACTTCTTGACGATATCGGTCTTGAATACGAAATCGGTATTGATGAAGCGGCTTTCTATGGTCCTAAACTCGACATCCAATGCAAGAATGTATTCGGTAAGGAAGATACTATTGTAACAATTCAAATAGATATGCTTCTTGCGAAGAAATTTGGTATGGAATATGTAGATTCTGACAATCAAATGGTAACTCCTTATATTATTCACAGAACTTCTCTTGGTTGTTATGAAAGAACTCTTGCTCTTATTCTCAAAAAATATGCAGGTGCGCTTCCTCTTTGGCTCTCACCTACACAAGCAGTTATTATTCCTATTAACTCTGATTGTGAAGCGTATGCACAAGGTGTTAAGGACAAGATGGACACTCTTAATATGAGAGTTGAAATTGATGCTCGTAACGAAACTATGGGCAAAAAAATTCGCGAAGCACAACTTCAAAAAGTTCCTTATGTTATCATCGTCGGTAACAATGAGGTTGAAAGTGGAACTGTTTCACTTCGCGCTCGTGGTGGTATCGATTGTGGCTCTATGTCAATCGATGAAATGACAAACAAACTCTTTACTGAAATTATTGAGAAAAAAAGATAAATAAACAAAAAATCCTTGCTGATTTGCAAGGATTTTTTGTTTTTAATTTGATGTTTTTAGAATTTTTAAATTGAAAAAATCATAATTTCAAAATTCACATTTTAAAATATATTGAATTTTAAAATTCATAAATTCTTATAAATCGTTTTTAGTTAGGTCTGCAAAGGTTTCGCGTTTAATTATTTCAAATTCTTTTCCGTCTTTTATTCCAACAACCGCTGGGCGAGGAATTCTATTATAATTACTTGCCATTGAGTAGTTATATGCTCCTGTAACAAGCACAGAAAGGATTTCTCCTCGTTGTGGTTTTGGTATCAAAACTCCCTCTTGAATAAGGTCGCCACTTTCACAACATCTACCTGCGATTGTACATTCAAAGTCCGCTTTATCGTTCATTCGAGATGCTAAACAAACTGTATAGTCCGCTTGATAAAGTGCGTATCTTGGATTATCTGGCATACCACCATCGACAGAGGTATAATTTTTAAAACCAGGGATTTCTTTTATTCCGCCGACTGTATAAAGTGTCAAACAAGAATCCGCTACTATACTTCTTCCTGGTTCCATTATAATTGTAGGCTTTTTGATATTTGACGCTTGAACTTCGTTATCAATATATTTTGACACAAGTCTTATAAACTCTTCATAATCAAGTTCTGGTTGAGCATCTA
>JAZSDJ010000210.1:0-6191 GCA_045531105.1 Eubacteriales bacterium
GGTTGGTGAGAGCATTTCTCTCATACCTGGTCCACCACTTGGTCCTTCATAACGAATTACAACAACATCGCCTTTTACGATTTTACCTGCGTAAATTGCGCTGATTGCTTCTTCTTCACTTTCGTAAACCTTTGCAGGTCCTCTGTGAACGAGCATTTCTTTTGCTACTGCGCTTCTCTTTACAACGCAACCATCTGGTGCAAGGTTACCTTTAAGAACTGCAATTCCACCTGTTTTGCTATATGGATTTTCAACTGTTCTTATAACCTCTGTGTCAAGATTTTTAGCATCAGCGATATTTTCTTTGAGTGTTTTGCCCGTGCAAGTCATAACGGAAGTGTCTATAAGGTTTAGTTTTTCAAGTTCTTTAAGAACTGCGTAAACTCCACCCGCTTCGTTCAAGTCTTCCATATATGTTGGACCTGCTGGGGCAAGGTGACAAAGGTTTGGTGTTTTTTCACTTATTGTATTTACATCATCAAGGTTAAACTCAACGCCACACTCGTTAGCGATTGCTGGTAAGTGAAGCATACTGTTTGTTGAGCAACCAAGAGCCATATCGGCTGTGATTGCATTTTTGATTGCAGATGCGGTCATTATATCTCTTGGGCGAATATTCTTTCTCACAAGTTCCATAACTTGCATGCCTGCGTGTTTTGCGAGTTCAATTCTTGCAGAATATACAGCGGGGATTGTGCCGTTTCCACGAAGTCCCATACCGAGAACCTCTGTAAGGCAGTTCATAGAGTTGGCTGTGTACATACCAGAGCAAGAGCCACAAGTTGGGCAAGCCTTGTCTTCATATTCACAGAGTTTGCAATCGTCAATAGTTCCCGCTTTATATGAGCCAACTGCCTCAAACATTGCAGAAAGGCTTCTCTTTTTGCCATCTACGCGTCCTGCAAGCATTGGTCCACCACTTACGAAAACAGTAGGAATATTAAGTCTTGCTGATGCCATCAAAAGTCCTGGAACATTTTTGTCACAGTTTGGAATCATAACAAGTCCGTCAAAGCCGTGTGCCATCACCATCGCTTCTGTTGAGTCTGCGATAAGGTCACGGGTAACAAGTGAATATTTCATTCCTACATGTCCCATTGCAATTCCGTCACAAACGGCGATTGCGGGGAACATTATTGGTGTTCCCCCTGCCATCGCTACGCCGAGTTTAACTGCTTGTGTGATTTTGTCAAGGTTCATATGTCCTGGTACAATTTCGTTATAAGAACTTACAATACCGATAAGAGGACGAGAAAGTTCCTCTTTTGTAAGACCAAGAGCCTTGTAAAGAGAACGATGAGGGGCGTTATGTGCGCCATCAACTATTGTATCTTTAATCATTTTTCAAGCCTTCTTTAAATTAGTTGTTAATGAATTTTTCTTCGTCAGCCCAACTGTAAAGTTCTCTGATTTCTTTACCTACAACCTCTGATGGGTGTTCTGCTGCGATTTTTCTCATAGCGTTGAAGTGAACTTGGCTACCTGCATCGGACATATCGAGAAGGAAGTCTTTTGCAAATGTTCCGTCTTGAATGTCGGAAAGAACTTTCTTCATAGCCTTCTTTGTATCTTCTGTGATAATCTTTGGTCCAGTGATGTAATCACCATATTCCGCTGTGTTAGAGATTGAATATCTCATACCTTCGAAACCACTTTGGTAGATAAGGTCAACGATAAGTTTCATTTCGTGAATACACTCAAAGTATGCGTTTCTTGGGTCGTAACCTGCCTCTACAAGAGTTTCAAATCCTGCTTGCATAAGTGCGCAAACACCACCACAAAGAACTGCTTGCTCACCGAAGAGGTCTGTTTCTGTTTCTGTTCTAAATGTTGTTTCAAGAACACCCGCTCTTGCTCCACCGATACCGAGTGCATATGCAAGGCCGATATCAAGAGCGTCGCCTGTTGCGTCTTGGTGAATAGCGATAAGACAAGGAACTCCCTTACCTACTTGGTATTCAGAACGAACTGTGTGTCCAGGGCCTTTTGGCGCTACCATGATTACGTTTACATTCTTTGGTGGTTTGATGCAACCGAAGTGAATGTTAAAGCCGTGTGCGAATGCAAGAGTTTTGCCTTCTGTGAGGTTTGGCTCAATGCTTTCTTTATAAAGTTTTGCTTGTTTTTCATCGTTAATAAGAATCATAATGAGGTCTGCATTCTTTGCAGCGTCAGCAGCGGTCATAACTTTAAGACCCGCTTTTTCTGCCTTTGCCCAACTCTTGCTTCCATTGTAAAGACCAACGATTACATTTACGCCAGAGTCTTTGAGGTTGAGCGCGTGTGCGTGACCTTGTGAACCGTAACCGATGATAGCGACTGTTTTTCCGTTGAGTTTGTTGAGATCACAGTCTTGTTGATAGTAAATTTTTGCATTTGTGTTTGCCATGATTTTATTCTCCTTTGAATTTATCTAAAAATTTTATTTTCCCAAAAGTGTTGTGTTTCCGCGTTCAAGCGCTACGATACCTGTTCTACACATTTCGATAATGCCGAAAGGAATCATAAGTTTGATAAACGCATCTATTTTCGACGGGTCGCCTGTGAGTTCGATACACATTTCATCTGTTGTGTAGTCGATAACTTTGGCTCTGTACACGTCTGTTGCCGCGATAATATCGGCTCTTGTTTCAGTGGAATATCTCATTTTGATGAGCATAAGTTCGCGTTTAATACAGTCATCTTCAAGAACATCTACTTTTTTAACATTGTGAAGTTTTCTTAGTTGGTTTATGAGTTGTTCTCTTGCATACCCGTCACCACTTAATGAAATTGTGATACGCGAATATTCAGGAGATTCGGTTTCTCCAACTGTCAAGGCATCTATGTTGAAGCCACGACGAGTAAACATACTTGTTACTCTTGTAAGTACGCCGAATCTGTTATCTACATAAACTGCAATTACAAATCCATCTTTCTTCATAGTTACCTCCTTACTTCTGTACATTTGTTATGATATCGTCTATTGCGCCACCTGGTGGAAGCATTGGAAGAACGAATTCATCTTTGTCAATGATTGTATCAATTACAACGGTTTTGCCCGATGCAACCGCTTTTTCAAATGCGTCTTTGAACTCGGCTTGGTTATACACCCTGTAACCAACCGCTCCAAATGCCTCGGCAAGTTTTACAAAGTCGGTTTTTCTCTCTGTTAAAACGGTGTTAGAATATCTGCCACCGAAGAAAAGAGTTTGCCATTGTCTTACCATACCCAAAACGCCATTATTCATAAGAACGATTACGACAGGAATGTTATGTGAAACCGCTGTTGCAAGTTCGTTAAGGTTCATACCAAAACTTCCGTCACCTGTTATAAGAACTGTGCAATCGCCTGTTGCGACCTTTGCACCGATTGCTGCGCCAAGACCGAAGCCCATTGTACCAAGACCACCACTTGAAACAAAGCGTCTTGTGTTATCAAATTTAACATATTGTGCTGTCCACATTTGGTGTTGACCTACATCTGTTACGATAACTGTGTTTTTTGGTTTACATTCGTTGATTACATCAAATACTTTGCGAGGGTTAAGTTGCGCGGTTGATTTCTTTGCGATTTCATCATCAAAACGCTCCTCATCTTCTTTGAGTTTATTAATTTCTGCCATCCATTCGGGATTTGATTTTTTCTCACAAGCCTTTGCGATTTCCATAAATGAGTGACTAACATCACCTACGATACCACAATCGACTTTGATATTTTTATTGATTTCAGAAAAGTCAGGGTCAAGTTGAATAATTTTACTCTTTTTAGCAAATTTTGATACATTACCTGTGGCTCTGTCGCTAAATCTTACGCCGACACCTATAATGAGGTCTGCCTCATTTTGCGCCATTGATGATGCGTAATGACCATGCATACCTTGCATGCCGAGAAATCTATCGCAACCATCTGGAATTGCCGAAAGTCCCATAAAGGTGCAACCGATGCAGGCATCTATTTTATTTGCAAATTCTACAATTTCGTCGCCAAGACCGAGTCCCGCTGCACCACCACCTATGTAGATATAAGGTTTTTTTGCTTCATTTACAAGTGCAACTGCCTCTGCAATTTTATCATCACTTGCGTGTGGAAGTGGAATTTTTGGGACTACCTCTTGTGGCTCATAATCATAAAGAGCAACTTGAACGTCCTTTGGAACGTCTACCAAAACAGGTCCTGGTCTTCCCGATTTTGCGATTGAGAACGCTTCTCTTATGCTATCGGCAAGGTCTTCAATTCTATTTACGAAATAGTTATGTTTTGTTATTGGAAGTGTAATACCTGTAATATCAATTTCTTGGAAACTGTCCTTACCGATAAGGCTACAAGGTACGTTTCCTGTGATTGCTACAAGTGGAATTGAGTCAAGCATTGCTGTTGCGATACCTGTTACAAGGTTTGTTGCACCAGGTCCTGATGTTGCAATACATACTCCAACCTTTCCTGTCGCCCTTGAATAGCCATCGGCTGCGTGTGCTGCGCCTTGTTCGTGAGCGGTAAGAATATGATTGATTTTATCACTATTTTTATAAATTGCGTCGTATATGTTGATTACTTGTCCACCTGGGTAGCCAAATACATCTGTAACTCCCTGCTCAATGAGAGTTTTTATAATGATTTCTGCTCCTGTTAACTTCATCTATTTCCTCCTTTTAACATAATATTCACAGCGCTTACGAGTGCTTTGATAGATGAACGGCTGATATCGCTACTGATACCTGTACCCCAATAGGTTTTTCCGTCATTTACAATACTTACATAAGATGCAGCCCTTGAACTTGTTGTTCCTTCAAGTGCGTGCTGTGTATATGTTTCGAGTGTATATTCTTTTTCTATAATTGATTTAATTGCATTACTTACGCAGTCAAGACGACCATTACCACTTGATTTAACCTCCGATGTTTTTCCGTTGTGTTCAATGGTAATTGTTCCTTCTGTAATTCCTTCATTAACTCCATCGTCAACATCGTTATATGTTGCTTGAACAACTTTGATTACATCTGTATGGTTAACAAAGTCACGCATAAATATATCGTGAACTTCGATTGGTTGAAGTTCTCTGTGTTCGTGGTCCGAAATACTCTTGACATGATAGCCAAAAGCCTCTCGCATTTTTGGTGGCAAATTGAATTTGAACTGTGTTTCCATAATGTAGCCAATACCACCCTTACCCGATTGAGAGTTAATACGAATAACATCTGCCTCATAAACTCTACCGATATCGGTTGGATCGATTGGAAGATATGGAACTGTCCATTTCATATCTGCGCCCTCTCTGTATTTCATACCCTTTGCGATTGCATCTTGGTGTGAACCACTGAATGCAGCGAACACAAGTTGTCCACTATATGGCTGTCTTTCATAGACATGCATTCTTGTAACTTTTTCATAAACCTTTGTAATTTCAGGAAGATTTGTAAAATCAAGTCCTGGGTCAATGCCTTGTGAGAACATATTAAGTGCAAGGGTGATAATATCGACATTACCTGTTCTTTCACCATTACCAAAAAGCGTTCCCTCTATTCTATCTCCACCTGCCAAAAGTCCGAGTTCACTATCTGCAATAGCACAACCACGGTCGTTATGTGGATGAAGTGAGATTATTACATTCTCGCGATTGAGAAGGTTTTTGTGCATATATTCTACTTGGTTTGCGTAAACGTGAGGCATTGAGTGTGACACCGTAACAGGAAGGTTGATAATAACCTTATCGTCGGGTGTTGGCTCCCAAATTTTTATAACCTCGTTGCAAATTTCAGCGGCAAACTCTGGCTCTGTTCCTGTGAAACTTTCTGGCGAATACTCAAAAGTGATTTTTCCTTTTGCCTTTTTCTTGTATTCTTTACAAAGTTCAGCGCCAAACGTTGCGATTTTAACTATGTCTTCTTTGCTCTTTTTGAAAACTTGCTCTCTTTGAGCAACAGAAGTTGAGTTATAGAGGTGAACGACTGCGTGCTTTGCGCCATCGATTGCCTCAAATGTTTTTGCAATAATATGTTCTCTTGATTGTGTAAGAACCTGAATTGTTACATCGTCTGGAATGAGGTTTTGCTCAATTATGGTTCTGCAAAATTCATATTCTGTTTCTGATGCAGCAGGAAATCCCACTTCAATTTCTTTAAAGCCAACTTTACAAAGAAGTTTGAAAAATTCAAGTTTTTCTTCAAGGCTCATTGGAATTATAAGCGCTTGATTTCCATCGCGAAGGTCA
>JAZSDJ010000061.1:0-6853 GCA_045531105.1 Eubacteriales bacterium
AAAAATTATGAAAAAGAAACTTTTACTTTTGACAGTATTAGTAATGACATTCGTTTGCGTTTTTGCAATAAGCGCATCGGCTGAAAGAGTTTTAGTTGATGGTATTTATTACGAAACAGATACCGAAGCACTTACAGCAAAGGTAAGCACATACAATATGGCAAACTGCACACTTGAAACAGTTGACATTCCGGAAACCATCACACCGGTTGAGGGTGGACCCACTTATGTTGTAAACGAAATACCGGAGGGTGCTTTTGGAGCTAACACCAGCTCAGAAAACACTAACAAGTATGTTAAGAAGATTACAATTCCAAAAACCGTTTCAAAAATATCAACACATGCCTTTAGAAGTATTACACAGCTTGAAGAGGTGATAATTAAGGCGCAGGGCTACAACCCCGCAACAGGTGAAACAAGCACCTTGTCCTTCTCAAATGCAGAGTTTTTTCAATGCACAAGCTTGAAGAAGGTTGATATGTCAGAGTCGACTGTTAAGGCGATAGGACAGCACTGCTTTAATGGCTGTTCAGCATTAACCACCGTGCTTTTCTCTCCTGTTATAGAGTCAATTGTCGGTGCAAACATATTTAACAGTTGTGGAAATTTGACAAACACAAATATTGAAAATCTTCAAAACTTAAAAAGCATTACTACAGGATTTTATGGTTCAAAAATAACAGGTGATCTTAAATTGCCTAAAATTGAAACCATAGGATCCAACGCTTTCCGTAGCACTAACATAACAAGTGTTGATATGACAGGCGCTCCAATCACCAAAATTGGCGACCACGCATTCAATGATTGCACAAGCTTGAAAACAGCAGTTCTTCCAGAAGGCTTGGAGATAATAGATACCAATGCTTTCAAGGGATGCAGTGGAATTACAAGTATTAATCTTCCAACTTCATTGACCACTATCAATACTTGGGCACTTAATGGCACCAAAGCAATAACAGAGCTTTATCTTCCAAACCTTACAACTTTAGGCAGTAATGTGTTCCAAAATTCAGCTGTGAAAAAAGCATATTTTCCAAAGCTTCAAACAGTTTCAAATGATACATTCCATGGCTCTCAATTGCAGGTGCTTGTTGTTTCTAATAATGTTGATGGATTTAATTCTAAATTTTTGGATAACACGGGAAAGCTAAGACTTGTAATTTGTATTGGTGAAAATGCAGAGGCTCTACAGAGCAGTGTTGGTGGACTTTCTCAATTCACGATAAAATCATTTAACGAGTACGACACAAGTGTTGATTATGCATCGGGTTCTGATAAGATAATTTTTGATGGCGTATCAGCAATAGACGGTGACGATTATATCTATTTTGATGGCTTTGATAAGACATTTAGCACTTGGAATTACACAACTAACACCAAGACCGACTATTCTGCAATTTTGACACATAGTGGTTATTCCGTAGGGCCTAACGGAAACGGAATTGCATCGGGATTTTCGATAAACCAAAAGAGCCTTTCGGTTTATGAGGGCGTTTTTGGAAAACTTTCTTATGGAATTGTAATTTTCAACCCTGCTTTTCTTGGCGAAAACAATATTTTTGCAGATGGTAAAATCAATTCTACAACAGGCGCAATTCAAGTTTCTGTCGACACACAATATGCAAACAGTAATGTTTATGTTAAAGGCTTTGATATGACACAAGAGAAGTATCAAAAACTTGAACTTGTGTTCGCAGGGTATATGTATATAGATGGTAAAATGGACACAACTCTTGAATTTATTCAAAAGGAATATGTTGGAACAGAAGAAAACCCTGTTTTGTCACCAATGTCTACAAAGGTTGTAAGAGACCATACTCTTTATACAGTTAAATTTGACACTGTAAAGACTATGGCTACAATTACAACAGCCAAGGACGGACTTAATGATTATGTGGCTCCAACCATAACACAATAAAATCAAAAGGACTTTGCAAAAGCAAGGTCCTTTTTTTAATAAACACTTGATACTGTACTTAAAAAATGCTACAATTATAATAATGATTAAGACTGAAAGGAGCGCGCAAAATGTTAAGAGCGAATATTTCAACTGACAGGATTTTGTCAAAACTTGACGAGCATTTGAATAAAAACGATTACACTTCCGCTCAAAAGCATCTTTTGTACTGGCTTGACGAAGCACAAAGCATTGGCGACTCCAAAGCGCAACTTTTAATTTTGAGCGAACTTATCGGTCTTTACAGAAAACTCGGCAAAGAAAAAGAAACTCTTGAAGTCGTTGAAAAATCAATGAGTCAAATAAGAGAGTTGAATATAGAAAACCAAGTTGGCTCTGCGACAATTTATCTCAACTGTGCCACCGCCTATAAAGCCTTCGGAATGGCACAAAAGTCAATCCCTGTGTTTGAAAAGGTGCTGAAAATCTACAAGGAACAACTAAACGAGGACGACAAGCGATTTGGAGGACTTTATAACAATTTCGCCCTTGCCCTTGTCGATATTGGCGAGTTTGATAGAGCATACGACCTTTATGAAAAGGCGATTTCCGTTATGCAAAAAGTCCAAAATGGCTCGCTTGAAGTCGCAATCACATATCTCAATATAGCGAGCGCAAAAGAGGCGCAATTTGGTCTTGAAAACGCTGAGAAAGAAATCGAAAATTATCTTGAAAAAGCCAAAAATATTCTGGAAAACTATGAAACAGAGAGTGGTTATTATGCCTTTGTGTGCGAAAAATGCGCCTCTGTTTTTGGCTATTATGGACACTTCCTTTACGAAAACGAATTAAAAGAAAGAGCGAGGAGAATTTATGAAAGGGCTTGAATTGTGCGAGAAATTTTATCTTGAATTTGGCGCACCAATGATACACGAAAACTTCCCCAAAATTGAAAATAAACTCGCCATCGCACTTGCTGGAAGTGGTTCTGAATGCTTTGGCTATGATGATGAAATTTCGACAGACCACGATTTTGAACCTGCGTTTTGTATTTTTATAACTGATGAAATCGACTCAAAAACCGAATTTGCACTCGAAAGAGCGTACACAAAACTTCCAAAGGAATTTGAAGGTTATAAAAGGAGTTCGCTTAACCCTGTGGGCGGTAATCGCCACGGAGTGATTAAAATTAGCGATTTTTTTGAAAGCAAAACAGGCAAGGCTGATGCCTCTCTTTCACTGAAAGAGTGGTTTTTCGTCCCTGAACAATCGCTTGCAGAGGCGACAAACGGCAAAGTTTTTCGCGACGAGTTCGGTGAGTTTACAAAAATTCGAAAAAGTATTGAATATTTACCAGAAGATGTGCGACTTAAAAAACTTGCAGGTAATCTTTTGATAATGGCACAGTCAGGGCAGTATAACTACGAAAGATGCATAAAAAGAGGCGAGACGGGTTCGGCTCAACTTGCTATTTTTGAGTTTGTAAAAAGCGCACTTAATGTCTTGTTTTTGCTAAATAAACGATACATTCCTTACTATAAATGGACTTTTCGCGCGCTTGAAAGTCTTGAAAAACTCTCAAACTTAAAACAAGACCTTGAATATCTTATATCAAGTGCTAATACGGCAACCGAATCCGAGAAGAAACAACAAACAATAGAGCGAATTTCACGCGAAATTGTAACCGAACTTGAAAATCAAAAACTTTCAAGCCTTAAAACAACCTCTCTTGAAACACACGCCTATTTTGTGAACGATATAATCAAAGATAACGAAATCAGAAATTTGCATATTCTTTATGCTATTAATTAACGAAAAAGCGAGTGCCAATCGGCACTCGCTTAAATTATTTTACAACTGCGGGGTGAGGGATTCCGAACTTACCTGTATATAAAGCAAGAAGGAAGTAATAGTTGTCTGCAAGGTAATTATAACCACATGGCACGCCATTTTTTGTGCGCCAGTCCACGCTTTTAACATAACCTGGCATAAGACCAGAATGTGTAAACTGCGTTTCGTAGGTTTTCAATATAGCCTCAAAAATTTCGTCAGCCTCTTTTTCAAGCCCCACTTTATACATAGAAGTCAAGAAATGAAAACCATTCATACCACTTAGACCACCGTTTTCGTATTGACCCCAGTCGCTCATACACGGCCAGTCAATCGTGTCAGAGGGCGCAACGGGCTTTACATTGCCAGGTATTCCATAGCGAAGGTCAGCATAGCCCTCTTTTTTCATCTCGTCAAGTAAGAGAAGAAGCATGCGTTTTCCTTCGTTTTCAGGTATCAATCCCTCGTCAATTCCCATAGATACAGCGAATGTGAACATATAGTCGTGACACTTTCCGTTACGGCTTATCCAACCTGCCATAAGAGTTGTTTCGGGATTGTAGAATGTCTTAAAGAAGTTTTTATCGAATTTTTCGAGTTGAGTTTTGTATTTTTTTGCTTGGGATTTTTTGTTAAGTGAGCATAAAAGTTCAGACAGTTCGCGAAGGGCGCGATGGCAAAGATAGTTGAAATATATATCTTTGTGACCAAAGGCAAAATTGTCCCACCAGTTGCCCTGTTGACCAAACTCGGAAGGTTGCCCCATATAATCGCCAGGGAATGGAGATTCAAATATTCCATCGTTGTCTATGTCACGAGTGAGAAGATAATCGGCGGCCTTTATAGCATAAGGGAGCATTTTTTTCGCAAAAGGCAAATTCCACTTTGCAATTCCAGTCAAAGAAATTATAGCGCTTGGAGTTGAATCAACCGAACAGCCAAAGCCTTTTTCTTTTTCTTTGTTGTAGAATGAAACGCTAACCTCACCATCATGAGCCTGCGATTGCTTGAAACTTCTTTCTATCTGCTTTTCGAACGCACGGCGTATCATTTTGAATTGCTCATCGTCCTCGTTTACAAATTGTAAAAGGTCGGATTTTAAGTGCATACTTATGTGTGCAGTGCCGTGGAAATAGATGTTGTCACCCATATCAAAAAGTTCTCTATTCAAAGCGAAGGAGTTAAGCCAATTTCGTTTAAGACCATCGTACTTTTCGTTGTTTTCTTCGGCAAAAGCAGGGTAACATTCATCTAAAACCTTAAATGTGAGTTCTGCCTTGTCAAGGGGGGTTTTTGATTTGAAAGTGAGGAATGAACTTCCGTAATGCAAAGAGTGCATTCTGTTGTGGTTGAAACTGTAATTTTTATAACCCAATTCAATGCCTGTAAATTCTTTTGATAGTTGAAGTTCTTCTATACAGAAAATATCATCTGATGTAGATGAAATTTCCAATCTACCAAAATCAGGGAAGTGTATAATCAAAGGAAGCGAATACTTGCTTTTGAAAATAGTCAAAGGGTTTTTGCTTTTTAGTTTTTGAGCCTCATTTCTTGTCCAAATTGTAGGTGGAGCGGTTTTAATTGAGAGGTTCATAGACAAAATGTCTTTGCCTGTGATGCCGTCAAATTTCCACACAAAGGTTTTATCGTCAACAAATTCTGTTGTGTAGCCTTGACCATTTTTGTTTTTGAAAGTAAAAGCACTGTCGGTAATTTCAAAAGACTCAGGCTTTTCTTTTTTGAAAGCGGATGCAACCACGCCCTTAGCAGGGAGCAAGAGATTAAAAGAAGCGTGCTTATCTCTGTCGCGCCCACCTGATTCTATACCTAAAAAGGCAAGGCTCGCAGTCCGCTTGTTAAAAGTAGCGGAAAGGAAATCACTGTTGAAAGATGCGTATTTTTCGTGATTGTTTTCTATCATATCGTACACCTACTAAAAATTCCCAACAATTTAATTTTGGGTTAATCTTAACTTCATTATAATATAAATGTTTTTACAATGCAATTGCATTTTTAGTCAAGATATATTGTATTTTCGACCATTATATACTTACCACAAACAAAAACTTTGCGTTTAATGATTTATAAATAAAAAACAGACGAGCGAGCAAACGCTCACCCGTCAAATTTTGAAAAATAGAAATAAAGAAAAAGCCTTGAAAACTTAGTGTTTTCAAGGCTTTTTTGGTCGAATTAGAATACGTGGTCGAAAATGTGTAATTTCTGTAAAGGCTAAGAGTGCAAAAAAACGAAAATCAAGTTGCACTCTTATCAAAATAGTACCCCCTGTTTTTGTGTTTTTCTTTTGAACTAGTGATATTGAAAAGTGAACGATTTCGTGGTATAATCAAGTGAAGATATAACAAGGTGTAAGATATGATAATGCAATTAAGGAGCAATGAAAGGTTATGAAATTAAAATTTGATGTATCTGATAAGTATCAGCCCGATCCTTTTATTTTTGAAGACTGTGGCAGGCTTTATCTGTATGTAACAGGCAAAAAAGGAGTGGAAGCATATTCAACTGATGATTTATTTGGTGTTTGGCATTACGAAGGGATTATTGCCTCGATTGACGGACGGTATAGTTATTGGGCACCGTCTATTACAAAATACAAAGGTCGTTATTACCTTTATTTTTCCTGTTCATCAGATGATGAATGTCAATTTATGCACGCAATGGTTGCAGATTCTCCCCTTGGTCCGTTCACGAATCCAACTTGCTTTTACAAGCGATTTTCAATAGATTCCCATGTGGTAGAAACCGAAAAGGGACTGTTCCTATGGTATTCTGAAGATAACAAAGATTGTGACCGCATAGGTACACGAGTTTTCGTAGATAATCTGATTGATCCTATGACACCCACAAATCAACCTCGTGAGGTCATTGTACCGACTATGGATGAGGAAATCTTCAAACGAGGTTGCAATGGCGACAAGGATTGGCACACCATAGAGGGGGCTTTCTGGTTTCGCGAGGGAGAGTGGCAATATGTTATGTATAGTGGCGGTTGCTATGACAATGACTCGTACCATATTGGATACGTTGCCGCACGCTCACACGAGAGCGATTTGACAAAGGTGCAGTTTATCAAGCACACAAACAACGGTAAGTTTGCCCCTGTTA
>JAZSDJ010000100.1:0-17723 GCA_045531105.1 Eubacteriales bacterium
AGAAGGATTTGAACCAAGCGTTAAGAAAACCATTCGGGGAATGGTTTTTAGCGATGACCGAAGGGTTTTGCAAGGCATTTGTTTCATTTTCGTTTTATGCCCTTGCAAAATTCAAGAACAAATCCTTCTTCCTATTTTTTGCCTGAAAAGTTGTCAAAAAGTTGTCAAAAAAGGCATTCATTTCGAATGCCTTTTTTCGTGTTAGTTTTATTTATTTTTCGAATACAATTTCGTTGACAATGTCGCAAATTTTTGTGATTATGTCGATATCAAGTTGCATAAATGGCATAGGGGTTATTTTCTTGCCTGTAAATGTAGCCAACCAAGTCAGAGCGACTGCATATCTTCCGTAGGTGTGCGACATATGGAAGCCGTCACAACATAAAGACTCTCCGCCATTTGCGTAATCGAATTTAGAAACACGCTCGCGAAGGGATTGAATAATATCACCTGCGGGAATTAAAGTTGCGCCTGTTGTAAGACAAGCGAGGCTTGTTGCTTCGCAAATTGCCTCATACATCTTTTTTTGGTCACGAGCATAGTTTAAGAACCCTTCATGCTGTGAATCAATTTCGTATGCCCAAGTACGATGAATATACAAATCAGCCGTTGGTTGGAATTTGCGTACATATTGAACAAGGTCGTTCAAGAACGGCTGATAGGTTTCACTCTGTCCTGAAAAATGGCTTACCTGTTGCAAGGTGATGGCATCAAAGCGTTCGCTTTTCAAAATTTCTTCAATCGTGACAAGTTGCTTTTCCCATTCGCCACCATTGATACTGTGTAGATAGTTCGCGTTATTTTGCGTCACATTTTCCCAATGTGTTTGAAGGCTACAACCGCCAATAGCCAAGTTAACTGTTTCCAAATTTTCTTCTCTTTGTTCTGCCAAAGCGTGCAGATATGCGTGTGCATCTGCCGAAAAACTGTTGCCAATAGATAAAATTTTCATATCTTAATCCTCTGCTTTTTATTTTTCAGTTGGTTTTGCAGGTGGGTGACCGAAGCGTTTTTTATACAAACGATAGAACGAGGAGTAGTCGTGAAATCCACATTCGTGGCACGCTTGCGTTATTCCCTTACCTTTTGAAATTTTCTTATTGAAAAGAATAAGTCGTTTTGTAATTATGTAGTTATGCACTGAGGTACCTGTCGCTTTTTTGAAAACTCTTGACACTTGTGACTCACTCATATGCAAATGGTTTGCGATAGTTTGAATAGTTATATCTTTTGTCAAATTATCATTTACGAAAGATATTATTTCATTTTCCTTTTGGTTGGTTTCGTTTTTAATCTCTCCTTTTTTATCAAAAGCGATTTTTATTTCGCAAAGGAGCGAGGCAAGGTTTGATAAAACTGCGTCTTTTTCGCTTATATATTCTGCCTCTTTGAAGATTTTTTCAAAGAACAAAAGTGGCGAGATGTGTTCAAATTCGTCATCAAGATAGAGATTTTTTTCTCCCAAGCCTCGTTCTCTGTATGGCGAAAGAAGTTCTCTTGAAAAGCCATTTGAAAGAATAAAATTCGGCATAAACGAAAGGACATATCTTTCATATTCCATGCTTTTATTGACCACAAGGTTGTGCGTTTCGCTCGAACGCATAAGCATAATTGCCCCTTGTTTGAGTTTATAAAGATTGCCTTCTACAATATAGTCAACATCACCCTTTACAAGACAAAAGAGTTCATAGCCGTCGTGAATATGAGAGGTAAAATCACTCTCTTTTGGGCATTTATCAATAGAGTGAGAAACCTCAAAAAGTTCACCTTTTATACATCTTAAAGTACTCATTTCATCTCTCCTTTGTTGTTCTTTTTTTATTTTAACTCATTATGACAAGAAATGCAATATATTTTGATAAAAAATACAATTGTATTGTAAAAATTTTTATATTATACTATAATAAAGACTAAAAAATAAGGAGTTTTTATGAAACTTACATTCCGTTGGTATGGCGATAGCGACCCTGTAACTCTTGACAAAATCAGACAAATCCCTAAAATGAGCGGTATTGTGTCTGCAATTTACGATGTTGCACCAGGTGAGGTATGGTCAAACGAAAGCATTTTGGAACTCAAAAGAAAAGCGAACGACAAGGGGCTTGAATTTGAGGTTGTTGAAAGTGTACCCGTTACAGAAGAAATCAAATATGGTGGCGAAAACGCTCCAAAACTTATAGAAAATTATTGTGAAAATGTTCGTCGTCTTGGCAAGGCAGGGGTTAAGTGTATTTGTTACAACTTTATGCCTGTTTTTGACTGGCTGAGAAGCGAACTCAACAATCAAAACAGCGACGGTTCGTTCTCTCTTGCTTACAAAGAAAACGATGTTCTTGCTATGAACCCATTGACAAGTGAACTTTCTTTGCCTGGTTGGGACGAAAGTTATACAAAGAGTCAACTTAGCGAACTTATTCAAAAATACAAAGCGATTGGCAAAGACGGACTTTGGGCTAACCTTACCACTTTTCTTGAAAAGGTTATTCCTGTTGCGCACGAGGCAGGAGTCAATATGGCTATTCACCCTGATGACCCACCGTGGGACATTTTCGGTCTTCCAAGAATTATTACAAACGAGGAAAATATCGAAAAGTTCTTAAATATTGTTCCGATTAAAGAAAATGGAATTACATTCTGTACTGGTTCTCTTGGTGCGTCGGTTGATAACAACCTTGTGAGAATGGCTGGCAAGTTTGCTAATCGTATTCACTTCCTTCACCTTCGCAACATTTTGATAACTGGTGAGCGTGAGTTTTGTGAAGTTGGACACCCTACCGAGTGTGGCTCGATTGATATGTTCGGAATTGCAAAGGCGCTTGTTGAAAATGGTTTTGACGGCTATGTGCGTCCTGACCACGGAAGAATGATTTGGGGCGAAAGTGGCAGATATGGTTATGGTCTTTATGACAGAGCCCTTGGCGCTACATATATAGTTGGTCTTTTTGAGGCTATTGAAAAAATGGCAGGTGTTAAAAATGACAAATAAAAGAAACATTCCTGACTTTTTCGGCATTGAAAAAGATGCTCTTTCACTTGGTGAATGGAAAAAAACTCGCGAAGAAATAAAGAAGATTTTTCTTGACACAGAATACGGAAATTTGCCAAAAAAGATTTCACCAAAAACCAAAATCGTTCCTAATTATATTGATTTTTCAGGCAAAGCAGTTTGGGAAGACATATTTTTCGAGTTTGAAAATGAGGGCAAAACTCATGAGGTTAAAACTGAATTGATTTTGCCAAGAGGCCAAAAGAATGTACCTGTATTTGTGTACATCAGTTTTGCAAAAGAAACTCCAAACAAATATTTGCCTGTTGAGGAAATCATAGATAACGGATTCGGAATTTTTTCGTTCTGCTATGAAAATGTGACAAGCGATAATGGTGATTTTTCAAATGGTCTTTGTGGACTTTTTGAGGGTGATTTTGGAAAAATCAGTATTTGGTCCTATATGGCGATTGCTTGTATGGACTATCTTCAAACAAGAGATGAAGTAGACAAAAAGAATATTGCAATATGCGGTCACTCTCGTCTTGGGAAAACTGCTCTTCTCACCTCGGCGCTTGATGACAGATTTGCCCTTACTTGTTCAAATGACAGTGGGTGCTGTGGTGCTTCTGTTTCAAGAGGCAAGGTTGAGGGTAACGAAACGCTCGTTGAAATTACAAAGGTGTTCCCATTTTGGTTTACAAAAGAGTTTTTAAAGTACAGAGAAAACCCAGATGCTTTGCCATTTGACCAACATCTTTTACTTTCGCTTATCGCTCCAAGATATTTAGTTATCGGAACTGCAAACGAGGACTTTTGGGCTGATAATGACGGACAGTTTTTAGCCTGTCAACTCTCGTCTTTTGCTTGGAAATTATATGGAAAAGACGGATTGATTGAAAATTCAAAATACGACACAGTGTGCGAAATGCTTGATGGCGAGTTGTGCTTTTATCAAAGAAAAGGAACTCATTTCCTTTCAAGAAGCGATTGGCATATGTATATAAAAAAATTCAAGGAGATTATAAATGTTCAAAAATAAGATTGCTGTAATAACCGGCGCTGGTGGAGTTTTGTGTTCTGCGTTTGCAAAAGCGCTTGCTAAAAATGGCGCAACTGTAATTTTGCTTGATATTAACAAAGAAAGCGTTGATGCAGTAGCAAACGAAATTAAGAGTGAGGGTGGCGTCGCTTTCGCTTATCAATGTAATGTACTTGACAAAAAGGTTATCGAAAGGGTACATGAAGAAATTTTGAAAAACCACGGAAAATGCAACATTTTGATAAATGGTGCAGGTGGAAACAGTCCACGATGCACACTTGCTAACGAATATTACGAACAAGGTCTTGAAAATCAAGATGACATCAAGACATTTTTCAATCTTGAAAAAGAGGATTTTGGCTTCGTGTTTGACCTCAATTTGATGGGTACACTTTTGCCAACACAGGTATTCTCCGTTGATATGCTAAACTCCGACGGAGTTATTGTAAATGTATCATCAATGAATGCGTTCAGACCTCTTACAAAAATCCCTGCTTACAGTGCCGCTAAGAGCGCTGTTTCAAACTTTACAATGTGGCTCGCTGTTCATTTTGCAAGCGCAAACATAAGAGTTAATGCAATAGCGCCCGGATTTTTTGTAACAAAGCAAAACGAAGCGCTTTTATTCCAAGACGGAAAGCCAACTGCAAGAACTGCAAAAATCTTGAACGCAACGCCTATGAAACGATTTGGAAAACCAGAGGAACTTCTTGGCACTCTTTTGTGGCTTTGTGATAATAACGCATCAGGTTTTGTAACTGGCGTTGTTGTTCCTGTTGATGGTGGATTTAGCGCTTATTCGGGGGTATGATATGAGACTTTGTGCTTTTGCTGATGAAGCGAGTGTTGATTTGCAAGGTCAAATTGACGCCCTTTTAAGAAATAATATAGAAATGCTCGAAATCAGAGGGGTTGACGGGCAAAACATCAAAGAAATTGCAACCTCAAAGGTTCAAAAAATTGCAAACGAACTCTCATCAAATGGTCTTAAAGTTTGGTCAATGGGTTCTCCTTGCGGAAAAGATGACCCTAATTCTAATTTCCAAGGTCAACTTGATACTTTTAAGAGAATTTGTGAAAGCGCTCAAATTCTTGGCGCTACAAAAATAAGACTTTTCAGTTTCTATACTCAAAACGAAAAAGATGCGCTTTGTCGTCTTGAAGAGTTTTTGAAGGCTACGCCAAAAGGAATTGTTCTCTGCCACGAAAACGAAAAAGGAATTTTCGGTTATAATGCAGAAAATTGTGAAAAAATTCACACTTCCCTCCCTGAAATAAAGGCAATTTTCGACCCCGCTAACTTTGTTCAATGTGATGTTGACACAAAACAAGCATGGAACGTACTTTCAAAATATGTTGATTATATGCACATAAAAGATGCGCTTGCTGACAAAAGAGTTGTTCGCGCAGGGTACGGAATTGGAAATGTGGAATATTTGATAAATGAGTTTTCAAAAATGGGTGGCGAGGTATTGACTCTCGAACCTCATCTTATGGAATTTTGTGGTCTTGCCGAACTCGAAAATGGCGAGAGCGTGTCGGGAATTGCCACATATAAAACAACAGACGAAGCATTTGACGCAGGCGCTAATGCTCTCAAAGATATACTTACAAGAGGTGGATTATGGAAATAGGAGCTCAATTTTATACACTAAGAGACCATTGCACAAATCTTGAAGATTTTGCACTATCCTTAAAAAAAGTCGCGGAAATCGGCTACAAGTTTGTTCAAATCTCGGGTGTGTGCGAATACTCTCCCGAATGGCTTGATGCAGAACTCAAAAAGAATGGTCTTAAATGCGTACTTACTCACTACGGCGCTGATGAAATCAAGGACCGTCCCGCTGAGGTTGCTAAAAGACACGCTATTTTTGGTTGTAAATATGTAGGTCTTGGCTGTATGCCAAATGGCATTGTTACAGAGGAAAGCACAGAAGCGTTTATTAATAATTATAAGCACAGCGCTCAAATCCTTAAAGAAAATGGCGCTCAACTCTTCTATCACAATCACGATATGGAGTTTCAAAAGTGCGCTGACGGAAAATGGATTCTCGAAAAAATCACCGAAGGCTTCTTACCTGACGAACTTCAATTCACTCTTGACACCTACTGGGTTCAGCATGGAGGAGCGGACGTTTGCGATGTCATTGACATGCTCACAGGAAGGCTCAAATGTGTACATTTGAAAGATTTTCTTATGGTAAATGGCGAGCAAAGAATGGCTCCTGTTGGCAGAGGAAGCCTTAACTTTCCTAAGATTTTGAAGCATTTAGAGGATGCAGGATGTGAGTACGCTCTTGTTGAGCAGGACCACTGCTATGGTGAAGACCCATTTGAATGTTTGAAAGAAAGTTACGACTATTTGAGAGGTATAATTAAATGAATAAGATAAAATTAGGAATTATCGGCTATGGAAACATAGGCACGGTTCATACAAATAACATAATAAACGGCAAATGCGAGGAAGTTGAACTCTGTGCAATTTGCGACTTAAAGCCAGAAAAACTCGCCGAGGCCAAGGAACTTGTTAAGAATGTGGCTGTATTTGAGGACGCTGAGACTATGATGGACAGCGGTCTTATCGACTCTGTTCTTGTTTGCGTTCCTCACTATGACCACCCAAAATATGCCATTATGGCTATGAAAAAGGGACTTCATACTCTTATTGAAAAACCTGCTGGTGTTTACACAAAGCAAGTAAAGGAAATGAATGAAGTATCAAAGCAATGTAATGTTGTTTTTGGAATTATGATGAACCAACGAACAAACTGCATCTATCGCAAAATGCGCGAGATTGTAAAGAGTGGTAAACTTGGCGAAATAAAGAGAACAAATCTCATTATTACCGATTGGTATAGACCTCAGGCTTATTACAACTCAGGCGATTGGCGAGCTACTTGGTCGGGCGAAGGCGGTGGCGTTTTGCTCAATCAATGCCCTCATAATCTCGACCTTTGGCAATGGATTTGTGGTATGCCTACAAAAATTCACGCTAAACTTCATTACGGAAAATGGCACGATATTGAGGTTGAGGACGATGTTAGTGCATACGTTGAATATGCAAACGGCGCAACAGGTACATTTGTAACCTCAACAGGCGACGCTCCTGGCACTAACCGCTTTGAAATTTTGCTTGAAAAAGGTAAACTTCTTGCCGAAGAAGGACAACTTAAACTTTGGGAAAATGTTGTTACTGAGAAGGAATTTTCAAAGACAAACGAAAACCCATTCGCTTCTCCTGAAATGACCTATACTCTTGTTGAAACAGACGGGGAAAATCCTCAACACGCAGGTGTTTTGAATGCTTTTGCATCCGCTATTTTGCACGGCACAGAACTCGTGGCAAGAGGAGACGAAGGCATAAATGGTCTTACAATTTCAAACGCTATGCACCTCTCATCTTGGCTTGACAAAGAAATCACTCTTGCTGATTTTGATGATGAACTCTTTTACGAGGAACTTAAAAAGCGTATTGCGACCTCAAAGCGCAAGACTACTGTTGTTACAACAGGAAAAATAAATATGGAAGATTCTTTCGTTTCAAAGCATTATAAGACAAACTAAAAACGGATCTGTTTGATTTAAAAAGCATAAAAAAAGCGACCTTTTTGGGTCGCTTTTGTTTTTATTTTGCTGTTTTCTTAATAAGGACTTCAAAAAGAACTATCATCGCAACTGTCAGTATACTGATATACACAGGGAAAAGTGAGATATTTATATGATTTGCAATAAGTCCGAAAAGTGGCGGCATAAGACAAGTTCCTGTATATGCGCTTGCCATTTGTACACCTATTAGGGCTTGGGATTTATCAGCGCCAAATCGTTCTGGGGTTGAGTGAATGATGCAAGGGTAAACTGGTGCGCTTCCTATTCCAAAAACGACAAGACCGACAAGCGAAACTACATTGATAGGAATAAAGAGCATAACAAGGCCAAGGAGCATTATTCCCTCTCCTAAGCGTGTAGTTTGAATATCGTTTAATTTCATTGTAACAAAGCCACTCACTGCCCTGCCTATTGTGATTCCTAAAACATAAAGGCTTCCCCAAAGGGCTGCGGCATTTGCATCAATTCCACGATGCAAATTAAGATATGAACTTGCCCACAAAGTTGTAGTCACTTCAAGAGCACAATAACAGAAAAATGTTATCATAACTGCCTTCGCTCCCTTTATTGAAACAATCTCCTTTAATTTAAGGGGCTTTTCCTTTTTGACTTCGCCATTTTCTGCCATAGGCTTTTTCCAAATTGGCAAGGAAATAAAGATTATTGCACAAATTACAACTTGAATAATTGAGATTATGAAATAACCATTATGCCAGTTCATATTATTTGTAAGAACATAACCCATAATGGCAGGACCGATGGCTGAGCCTATTCCCCACATACAGTGAAGCCAACTCATATGTCTACTTTCAAAGTGAAGTGAGACATAGTTATTAAGGGCGGCATCTACGCTACCTGCGCCAAGTCCGTATGGAATAGCGACAAGACAAATTTGCCAAAACTCCCCACTTATGCTAAATCCGAAAAGTGCAAGGGCGGTCATAAGCACGCTAACGGCTGTGGTTTTTGATGGACCAAATAATTTTGTTATTCTATCGCTCATAAGGCTTGAAATAATAGTTCCAAGCGCTATTATTGCAGAAACGATTCCAGCATAGGAAACAGGAACATCAAGTTCTACAAACATTGTTGGCCAAGCGGAGCCAAGTACTGAATCAGGCAAGCCAAGGCTTATAAATGTTAAATATAATACTGCCAAAAGAAGTGTAAGCATTTTTGTCTCTCTTTTTAAATTGATTTTTCGCTGTAATTTTAGCATATTTTTGTTTGTTTTTCAATACATAAAAGATTTTTTATTATTTATTGAATTTTATGTGAATATTATTTACATTTTAAGAAAAATACTTTATAATATATTTGAAAATATACATTGAGGAGTAAATTATGAAAATAACAAACGACATAAAATATATTGGCGTAAATGACCATAAGATTGACCTTTTTGAAGGACAATATGTTGTTCCAAACGGAATGAGTTACAATTCATACGCTATTCTTGATGAAAAGGCCGCGGTTGTTGATACAGTTGACGCTCTTTTCACACACGAATGGCTTGACAACATTCAAGATGTTTTCGGAAAAAGAGATGTTGACTATTTGATAGTTCAACATATGGAGCCTGACCATTCGGCAAATATTGCTAACTTTGTAAAAGCATATCCAAATGCTAAAATCGTTTCTTCTGCCAAAGCGTTCGCTATGATGAAAGGTTTCTTTGGAACTGATTTTACCGACAAGCAAGTCGTGGTTGGAGAGGGTGATACTCTTTGCCTTGGAAAACACACTCTCACATTTGTGACCGCTCCTATGGTTCACTGGCCAGAGGTTATTGTTACTTATGATAGTACAGATAAGGTTCTTTTCTCTGCTGACGGATTTGGAAAATTCGGCGCGCTTGATGTTGAGGAAGATTGGGCTTGCGAAGCAAGAAGATATTATATCGGTATTGTTGGGAAATATGGTGTGCAAGTTCAAAATCTTTTAAAGAAGGCGTCGGGGCTTGATATTCAAATCATTTGCCCACTTCATGGTCCTGTTCTTACAGAAAATCTTGGCTATTATTTGAACCTTTACAATACTTGGTCAAGTTATCAACCCGAAACCGAGGGAATTGTAATTGCGTATACATCTGTTTATGGAAATACAAAAAAGGCTGTTTTACAACTCGCTGACAAACTTCGTGCAAATGGTTGTCCAAAAGTTGTTGTAAATGACCTTGCAAGATGCGATATGCACGAGGCGATTGAAGACGCTTTCCGTTACAGTAAACTTGTATTAGCGACCACAACCTATAACTCTGAAATTTTCCCATTTATGCGTGAGTTTATCACTCATTTGACAGAACGCAATTTCAGCAATCGAACTGTTGCTTTCATCGAAAATGGTTCTTGGGCGCCTATGGCTACAAAGGTTATGCGTTCAATGTTTGAAAAGAGCAAGAATTTAACCTTTGCTGAAAATACTGTTAAGATTATGTCCGCTTTGAACGAGGAAAGTTCATCTCAACTCGACGCTCTTGCAAACGAACTTTGCAAAGATTATCTTGCAATTCAAAGCGAAACTGCAAACAAAAACGACCTTAGCGCTCTTTTCAATATCGGTTATGGCTTGTATGTTGTTACATCGAACGATGGAAAGAAGGACAATGGTTTGATTGTAAACACTATCACACAAGTTACAAACACCCCTAACAGAATTGCTGTTACAATTAACAAAGAAAACTACTCACACCACGTAATTAAACAAACTGGTGTTATGAACGTGAATTGTCTTAGTGTTGATGCGCCTTTTGCCGTATTTGAAAAATTCGGTTTCACAAGTGGTAGAAACACAGACAAATTCGCTAATTGCGAACCACTTCGTTCAGATAATGGTCTTATCTTCTTGCCGAGATATATAAACTCTTTTATGTCGCTCAAAGTTGAACAATATATCGACCTTGATACACACGGAATGTTTATTTGTTCTATAACAGAGGCAAGAGTTATATCTGATAAGGAAACAATGACTTACACCTATTATCACGAAAATGTAAAGCCAAAACCTCAGACAGAGGGTAAACGCGGATATGTGTGCAAAATTTGTGGATATATCTACGAAGGCGATGAACTTCCAGAGGACTTTATTTGCCCACTTTGCAAACATGGAGTGGCAGATTTTGAACCTATAAATTAAATTTTATTATAAAGCGAGGATTTAATTATGAGCAAGTATGTATGTAATGTATGTGGCTGGGAATACGACGAGGAAGTTGGCGATATCGAAAATGGTATCGAACCAGGCACAAAATTTGAAGACCTTGACGACGATTTCGTTTGCCCTCTTTGTGGAGTTGGCAAGGACGATTTCTCAAAAGAGGACTAATCACAGCATAGGTCTGATTTAAAAATAAAAAACCGAAGCGAGTCGCTTCGGTTTTTTGCTTTATTTGTTTTCCATAACAGCCAAAATCTTTTTGAGAAGATCTTCTGTTGTTGGGTTCGCTTCTCTTTCAAGGCGAGCCTTTTCTTCTGCTTCCGCTTTCGCTTTTGCTTCATCTTCTGCTTTCTTTGCGAAGTATGCATCAACTGCTACTTTGTCTTTGAGTTTGATGCCTTGTGCTTTCATCGCTTTCTTGTCTTCTTTTGAATACTTGCCTTCTTTAATGGTTTTTCCACCATCTTTAACATTGTTAATTGCTTTTACGATGAGGAACAAAACAAATGCAGTAACAAAGAAGTTGATAATAGCAATTATGAGTGAACCCCAGTCTATGTAATGACATTTTGCAAGGTCAATAACAGAGTTTCCTTCTGCGTCAAGAGTATAAACTTTTTCGCCAAGGAATGTATATGCGCTTTCAAACGCACCATCTCCGAAAATTTTTGCAAGAACGAAATTAATGATTGGTTTCAAAACATAGTTACTAACGCCGTTAACGATTGCTGTGAACGCACCGCCGACGATAACACCGACAGCCATATCAAGAACGTTTCCGCGAGTGATGAATTTTTTAAATTCGCCAAAAAATTTCTTCATTTTTATATCTCCTTTTAAAATATTACAAAAGAATTATACACCTATCGACGATTTTTGTCAATAGTTTATTTTTTCCTTGCGACAAGAGTTCCCTCATATTCCTTCAAAAAGTCCTCGGCGGTTTTTTCCATTTTTACGACCACACAGTCGTCTTTGAATGAAAATACAATTCTTGCGTTTCCAAGATATCTGTCGATTATTTGAATATATATGAAAAATCTTTTGTCGTCGAGCCAACCACCAGAGGTTGCACACTTATACATAAATCCGTCAGTTGTTCTCACTCCACCTATATCGTTTGAATAGCCAAGTTGTGGGAAGTGTGAAAATTCATTATGATTTATACCAAAAACGAGGTCTTTTTCGCCTTGTGCGTTTACATAGTGGAAAATGCCTTTGTCGCCATTAAATTCAAGTTTAAATTCCTTTATTTGCATTGGATTATCTTCACAAATATAAGTTTTTTGATTGATTTTTTCAAGCGTTGGGGAAAGTTCGTTTTCGTTTACAGAAAAAAGTTCAAGTTTTTCGCAAAGGTCGTTTAATTTTTGACACTCCTCTGGGTTTTCTTCGAGTTTTTCATCCGAAAACTTATCAACTATAAGGTCAAAAAATCCATTTATTATGTATTCTCTTGCGTGTCCTTCGTCACCTTGACAATCGGCTGTGCAAGTAAAAATCAAATCCTTGTCTGGCAAGCAAACTGTAAGTTGATTTCCCATTCCTACAAAAGCAAAACCATTTTGTTCTGTACGCCAAATTTGATAGCCATAGCCGTGGTGAAAGGCTGTTGGCCTTTGCTCTGCACGATTGCTAACTTGCGCGCTTGTCGCATCTTTCAAATACTCTTTGCTCAAAAGTTGTTTCCCGTTCCACTCTCCATAATTCATAACAAATCGAGCAAAGGAAAGAATGTCTCTTGTTGTGCAAAGCATTGCAGAGTCGCCCCACGAGTCGCCTCCACGCGCTTTTAGAATTTCTGCGCCTTTAAAAGTGCCAAGATGTGTGAATAATTTATCATTAAGATATTCAAAAAGAGTTTTTTTCGAAAGACGTTCAACGAGGATTGAAAGAACCTGTGAGCCTGAACTATCATAATCCCAAATTGTACCAGATGGATGTGATGTCCATCTTTCCGCGTTAAAATAAAAATCCGCTCTATCGCCATAATCGGATGCAAACCACTGATAACAGCCACTCACTGTACACATTGTAAGCATATCTTTTATGGTTTGATTTTTTAAGTTTTCGTCAAGGGGAGTGTGAATTTTGTCACCAAAATAGTCAACTATTTTATCGTTCAAGGAAAGTTTTCCTTCATCTATCAAAAACCCTATTGCAATAGATACAAAACTTTTTGTTTGGGAGTACATTCTATGATTGCTCTGACTTGTATATGGCGACCAATAACACTCACAAAAAATGTCCTCACCTTTCATTATAGCCACACTGTGCATAGGAATTTGTCTTTTTTCAAGTTGATTTATGTATTCCTTCACATATTCGCTCTTTATACCTGCTTTTTCAGGTGTGATTTTATTAAAAAGCATTTTTCTCTCCTTCATCTAACTTGTTTTACAAGGTCAGTATAACAAAAAACGCCGATAATGTCAATAATATTCAATATTAATAGCAATATTTGGAAATATAGGGTAATTTTTTGGTTTTTATTGACTAATATGTTTTTTTGTGCTATACTTTTGCCAGAAAGTAAAAAAAGCAGACATAGTCTGCTTGGAGCTGATGATGAGATTTGAACTCATGACCTGCTGGTTACGAGTCAGCTGCACTACCACTGTGCTACATCAGCAATTTAGTTAATTTTACTACACTAAACGATTTTTGTCAAGAGGTTTTATTAAAATGAATTTATGCAACATAAAAACTATAAAAAGCCTTTTGGCAAAATATTCAACGGACACAAAAAAAGGGTTCGGGCAGAACTTTTTGATTAACCCATCTGTGCCTTTTGACATAGCGGAAGAAAGTTACGCTTACCACAAAAGTGTATGCGGAATTGATGCCTCTTATGCTCTTGAAATTGGTCCAGGTGTAGGTTCTTTGACTGGCGAACTTTGTCAAAGATACGACAAGGTTGTCGCTGTTGAGATTGACAAATCTCTTATTCCATTGCTTAACGAAACAATGGCTGAAAATAACAATTTCACTCTTGTAAATGAGGACTTTTTGAAACTCAATCTTTATGAATTTTTAAGTGAGCATTTTGGAAATTCGCGAGTGTCCGTATGTGCAAACTTGCCTTACTACATTACAACTCCTATCATTATGAAACTTCTTGAAGAGGGAAATGGAAAACTCGCTTCAATAACCGTTATGGTTCAAAAAGAAGTTGCAAAGCGCCTTTGCTCAACCTGCAAGGACAGCGATTATGGTGCTACTACTGCATCGGTTAATTACTACGGAAAAGTTGTTGAACTTTTTGATGTTGAGCCGACAAATTTTTTGCCAGCGCCAAATGTAGTATCTACCGTTATAAGAATTGAACTTTTTGAAAAATGTCCTTACTCTGTAAGCGACGAAAAAACCCTTTTTGAGGTCATCTCTGGCGCGTTTGCTCAAAGAAGGAAAACACTTCTCAATTCTCTTTCTTCGTCTATTGGTTGGGCGTCAAAAGCGAGAATTGGCGAGATAATTCAATCTTGTGGTTTTGATATTGGTATTCGTGGCGAACGCTTGTCAATCGAAGATTTCTGCACTCTTGCAAACGCATTATTTGAGGAAAAATCAAAATGATATTTTTAGGAACTATCGTAAACTCCTCGCTCATAATTGTTGGCGGTATTTTAGGTGTACTTCTTACTAACCTTTTTGCGAAAAGTGAAAAACTACAAAAAATCCCCGATGCTATTATGAAGGGTGTAGGACTTTGCGTAATTTACATAGGAATTTCGGGGCTTATTTCAAACATACCAAAAGCGAGTGAGGTTTTCGGCGATTTTGCACTTCTCATTATGATTGGTTGCATCACTGTCGGAACTTTTCTTGGTGAACTTATCGACATTGACAAAGGCATCAATCGTCTTGGCAAAGCGATAGAACAAAAAGTAAGCAAACCAAAAGTTGATGAGAACGGAAACGAAATTGTAAAAGAAAAAGGCATCGCAAAAGGGTTTGTTTCTGCAACTATTCTTTTTTGCGTTGGCGCAATGGCAATCACGGGCTCTATCGAGAGTGGATTTTCAATGGGAGAGGAACAAGGCACTTTGTTTGCAAAGTCGGCACTTGACTTTGTAAGTTCCGTGGTCTTTGGTGCAACTCTTGGAATTGGAACTATCTTCTCTGCTGTTTCTGTGTTTGTTTATCAAGGGTTAATTGAACTTTTGGCAATCTTCCTTGGCGATTTCTTACAGGCTTGTATCGTTGCCGAAATGAGTGCTACGGGTTCTCTTCTTATATTTGCCATAGGTCTTAATATGATTGGTATAACCAAAATAAAAGTGGCTAATATGCTCCCTGCAATTTTCTTGCCACTTATTGCTTGTATATTTATTTAATCAAAGGATTTATAAATGGAACTTTTAAGAAAAATTTTCTTCCGAATATCACATGTAGGTCTTTGGCCCACTGTTGTTTTAATTCTTGCAAGCGCAGTTTTTATGTTTGTAACGATTGAATTTAATGTCGGTGTTGGACTTCATATTTTCACCATTATTCTTGTGATATTCACCATTGTAAATATTCTCATTCCTTTACCTGACCATGTCTATAAGGTTAAGGCGATTATTTACAAAAACAAATTTGCAACAAGATATGTATATGATTACGAATATCGTTCAAATATCGTTATGCAAATCGGATTTCTCGGCAATACTGCATATGCACTTATAAACTTATTCCTTGGTCTTATCTCGGGTCAGGTTTGGTTTATTGCAATCGGCGTTTTTTACACGATATTTGGATTTCTCAAATTTGCACTTTTAGTTAAGCAAGCGCACCTTTTAAAAAGTGAAAACATGAGAGAAAGAAAAGCCACCGCCCTTAGAGTTTGGAGATTTTTCGGCGCATCTGTGCTTATTATCAATGTGCCTAACACTATAATGGTTGCTCAGATGATTTACAACAACAAAAACTATTATTATGGCCCGATTATAACATTTATTTATTTCATTTACACATCTATTTATTTTGTTGCTGCGGTGGTTAAGGTTTTCCAAGCAAGAATGAGAAAAAATCCGATTTTCACCGCTTATTCCAACATGAGTTTCTGCGGAGCGTTAATGTCAGTTCTTGCTCTTCAAACCGCTATGATAAACGCTTTTGGTCTTGGTGACGCTATGCGTAGAACCGCAAACACAATAACTGGTTCTTTGGTAATTACAATTTTCTACATAATATCTATCGTGGTTATTATAAGCACGACCCTTCAACTCAAAAAGAACTACCCCGAACTTAGTACATATTCAAAACACAAAGAATACAAAACGCACTCGGGTACAATATTTGACAGAACTCTCGAATATGATACTTTAACCTAAAAAAGACGGACACTTGTCCGTCTTTTTATATATCTTTAAAAATTTCAAGTTTAGTTTTTTTCAAAAACCAAGATATGAATTTTGGGGCTGAATTAGGGAAAAATTTATAAGCAAAATTCATAAAATGTGCATCTTTTCCAACTATTATACGACTTTTTCGCTTTTTAATTTTTCGTAGTATTTTCTTTACTGTTTTAGCAGTGCTTGACGATACTTTCGATATAAGTTTTGCATCTTTGTCGCTTGCGTTTTGATTTTTCATAATATCGGTTTTTACAAATCCGTTCATTACTGTCGCTATGTATATTTGCTTATTTTCTTTTGACATACACTCAAAATAAGCGCGAGATGCGCTTTTTGATGCACAATATGAACTAACACCAGCAAATGGGCAAAGCGCACTCGAACTCGAAAAACTAATCACCGCGCCCTGTGGCGATTTTTTTATATTTGAAAGCAGTGCCTCAGTTGCATAAATTTGTGCAAAAAAGTTTATGTTCATAACATTTTGGACTTCTTGCGCTGTGTTTTTGTCCGCTGATGAGAACTTCGGCAAAACACCTGCACAGTTTATAAGCATATCTACCGCTATATTATTTTCATCAAGAAAATGTGCAAAAGACTGCCAGTTTTCTTTTATTGACACATCAAATGCATATGGAATGAATTTTTCGCCAAGTCGTTTTCTTATCTCGTCTAAAAGTTCTGCGCGCCTTGCAATCGCATAGACTGTGCAACCGTATTCAAAAATAAATTTTGTGGCAAGTTCTTTACCTATTCCACTTGATGCGCCTGTTAAAACTATCGTTTTTTCTTTTAAATTATATCTCATACTCTTTTCAAAAAACCACACTATTGCAAAGAATGGTGTGGTTTTGTGTCTTTATTTATCTTTGTACTCTACCGCTTCCGCCACCTTTGATAAGACCTTCTACCTCTTTAACTGTTACGAGGTTGTAGTCACCAATGATGGTATGTTTAAGACAAGACGCTGCAACTGCAAATTCAATTACATCTTGTGGCTCTTTGTTCATAAGTGATGCGTAAATAAGTCCACCACCAAACGAGTCACCACCGCCAACACGGTCAACGATATGAATATCATATGAGCGTGAGAAGAAGTAGCCATTTGATTTTGCATCATAGAGCATCGCTGCCCATTTATTATCATTTGCTGAAATACTTGTACGAAGTGTGATTGCCACTCTCTTAAAGCCAAATCTTTCGCTGAGTTGTTTTGCAACGCTCTTGTAACCATCGTGGTTTACAACGCCTGCGTCAACATCTGTGTTTTCCGCTTTAATTCCGAACACTTTTTCAGCGTCTTCTTCGTTTGCGATACAAACATCAACGAGTTTCATAAGTTCGCCCATTGTTTTTCCTGCTTGCTCACTTGTCCAAAGATTTTTTCTAAAATTGAGGTCGCAACTTGTTGTGATATTTTTCTCACGGCAAATTTTAAGTGCGTCCATACAAATTTCTGGAAGTTCTCCTCCGAGCGCCGGGGTGATTCCTGTGAAATGGAACCAATTTGCGCCTTCAAGTATTTTGTTCCAGTCAAAATCTTCGCGTTTTGCAAGTGCGATTGCAGAATATGCACGGTCATAAATAACCT
>JAZSDJ010000268.1:0-3230 GCA_045531105.1 Eubacteriales bacterium
GTCCTTTTTGTCAAATTTTTCTGGATACTGGTCTTTAATTACAAAGAATTTATCATAGAAAAAGTCAGCATATCCTCTTATATCCTTCCATACGGAAAGGTCTTTTCTTGGCTTTTTGCCACCTCTACCGATAGCGAAAATCGCCTTTGTGTAATCTGGATCACTTGTCATTTGCTCAAAAAGTTCAGGGTCAAATTCTTTCGCCCATACGCTTGAAAGTTCATATACCTTTTCGGCGCTCATTTTTGAAATAACATTTTTTGAAACATCATTCAATTTTGCAAAATCGAAAAGACAACCAGATGTTGACATCTTTTTTATGTTGAACGGAAAGTCAGTATAAGGCTTGTCCGAATTTTGCATATGCCATTCCTCATAATTTGAGTTAAGGAGTGTCATTACATACTCACAAACTGCCTCTGGACAGTAACCCATAGAGGTGTAATCATCCATATTAGCACCCATATCGCGTTTGGAAAGTTTTTTCTTGTTTCCATTTTCATCAATACGCATTATTTGTGCAATATGCATATACTTTGGAAGTCTAAATCCAAGGTATGAGAAAAGTTGAATATGCTTTGCAAGGCTTGGGAGCCATTCCTCACCACGAATAACATGTGTTGTGCCCATAAGGTGGTCATCAACTGCGTGTGCAAAGTGATAAGTTGGAATACCATCGGATTTAAGAAGAACAAAATCCTCGTCATTCTCTGGAATTTCAATAGTGCCTTTTACAAGGTCAGTAAACTTCATTTTCTTTTCGGGATCACCATTTGCAAGTATTCTAAGTACAAATGGATTCCTTGCCGATAAATGCGCCTCTACTTCTTCTATTGTGAAGTTTCGTCTTGCAATCATTTCAGCGCGTCTTGACTCCGCTTCTGCCAACCAGTCAGTATTTTTTATTTCTTCCTTTTTGTTTACTGCTTGAAGTTCATCAAGTTCTTCTTCGGTAGTAAAGCAAGGGTACGCTTTGCCCTCACGAACAAGTTGCTTAGCATAAACTTGATAAATATGACCACGAAGACTTTGCTTGTATGGACCATACGCTCCACAGTCACAAATATTGCCATTTTCATCAAGAATTGCACCCTCATCGAAGTTTATACCATATTTAGCAAGAGTCTTTATAAGCCCCTCTGCTGCGCCTTCAACCTCACGCTTTGCATCGGTATCTTCAATTCTAAGATAAAAAACACCACCAGATTGATGAGCCAATCTTTCACCAACAGTAGATGGAAAAAGTCCGCCAAAATGAACAAATCCTGTTGGGCTTGGAGCAAATCTTGTTACCTTTGCGCCCTCAGGAAGTTGACGCGGAGGGTATTTAGCCTCTACATCCTCAGGCAACTCGGTTATATTAGGGAATAGTAATTCAGCAAGATAATTATAATCCATTTTATACCTCTAAAAGTAATAATTTAATAAATTATAGCACGGAATTTTCAAATTGTCTATATTAATTTATTAATTTTATATATTTTTTTATATTGTCAGAAAAAAGCACACTTATTCTCCGTCCTGCATTGTTATTGTTTGTAGCATCTAAACCTCGGCAAAGGAAAACTCTGCTACATAGTTTTCAATAAAATAGGATTTGGAAAATGAAACAAGTCAGTCTGTGGTGCTGAATGCGAGAATTGAACTCGCACATATTCTGCTTTTGGGTAGACTGCTAATATGATTGCCAATTTCAGCATAAGAAAAGGACACCGTTAAGTGTCCTTGTGTTTATTTGTTTTATCTTGGCTTAAGTTTTCTGTATTTGAGTACAACTCATCGTTATCTAAATCCAAAAATTCACGCATTTCAGCATTTATTTCCTCTATTGTTCCACCGTCCAATATCAATTGTTCTTTGTCCATACAATTGCTCCTTTGTTATTTTTCAAAAATTGCTCAATTGCCAATGTAAATTCTTTTTTTGTGTATTCTTTCTTGCGTCCAAATTTTCTTAATTCTCTACCCAATTCTACCTTTGCAATAGACAAATCAAAGTCTTTCGTTTTTGATATAATTTCGACTCCACCATTGTTTTTTACAATTGTCATTGTTGAAATATCGGTTGTCATAAAGGATTTTATATCTCTTGCGGAAAATCCACTATTTCTTGGGTGATTGTGCATTAAAACAATATTTGTTCCCTTTCCGTCTATTGCTAAAGAAACATCGACCTCTCCATCATTCCCTACTGCCACCGTCTTTTCTCCAAGACCTTTCCTAAATACAAATGCAACCTCTCCGTTATTATTGTTATCTCTTGCATATCTTAACAGTTCTTTGTGTTGCTCGACTATGTATTGACATTGCTCTTTGGTATAACCGGGAATATCAATGTATTGCACACGATTTATTGCCTCTTCGGTTATAGGAGTTATCGGTGTGTCGGTGTCTTCCTCTCTAACCCTTAAACCGATAAATCTCTTTTGAAAAAACTCTCTTGGACTTGATACGCCTTTGCGTTTTAGAAATTCCTCTACGACCTCTTTTGTTGTCATTTTAGAGGTATCTTTATATCTACCTACATAACCATAGCAAAGCCTTATAAAGAAGTTACCTTTCTTTGCCATTTATATTTTACCTCTTGTATAAGTATTTGTCAAGCGAAAGGTGTCATTTTTTCGTGACTCTTTCCCTTTCGCCTAACTTTCTATCATACATTATAAAATTTTCGGTAAAACAAGAAAAACAAGCGCAAAATCGCGCTTGTTTTTACTATTTTTCAAGTTCAAATTCAAGGTTTCCAATACTCTTTTTAAATTTGAAAATTGCAACTCCGTCTTTTTGAATGCTCTTTTCAATTTTATCAGTTAAGAGGTTCTTTGTAGTTGAATTAGAAACAATTTTAATTGATTTTTGAGAACGATTTATTACCGTTACAATACAGGATTTTTCGTTATATCTTGCAAATGCAAGAGCGTCGCTATCGCAATGCAAAATCTTAAACAATCCGTCCTTATAAAGTGGCTCATTTCTTCTGATTTCACCTATTTTTCTATAAAAATCAAGAAGTTCTCCATTTTCTTTTCCCCAAGGGAAAGGCAAACGATTAAACGGGTCGTGGTAGCCCTCCATACCAGCCTCATCGCCATAAAATACGCACGGAACGCCCGGAACTGTCGAGTTCACAAGATACGCCATTTTCAAGTGCTTTATCGCCCTTTCTCGCTCCTTAAACGACATTTTCATTGTAGATAATTGCTCATTTGTATACCCTTTTGAACTTTTACC
>JAZSDJ010000167.1:0-6571 GCA_045531105.1 Eubacteriales bacterium
CGTTTGAGGTCTTTTTTTATTTCAAATTCGATTTTTCAATCGCTTTAAAAAGCGCTTTTGCCCATACTTCTGAGCCTTGCTCGTTTGGATGTCCTCCGAATTTTGCAATCTGCGGTTCGTCTTCGCTTTTTGAAAGATACGGCACAACATCAAATACAAATTCGACTTTTTTTGAAAGAGTCGTTTTGATATATTCATTTATTTCAAGCCAGCGCGCTTTTCTTTCTTCGTCATAATCAAATGGTGGGATTGTTTGCAAAATCACCTTGCAATTTGCCTCATTTAGTTTTTCAACAATGTTTAAAAGGTCACTTTTAATTTGTCCTTTTGGCATGCCTTGGCAAATATCATTTACCCCAAAGCAAACAACCACTATATCGTTTTGCTTAGCCTTATAGAGCCACGCGCCATCACTTGATGCATCATTCGCTCTGCCAAATCCTATTCCCAAATTCCAATACGCATTTTTATCGCCCCAAGACTCCGAAACTCGTGCGTTCCAAAAATTATAAGAATTACTCGGCACTCCTATTCCCTGAGTTATAGAATCGCCCAAATAAGCCACTTTTTTAGCGACTTTTCTGTCGCAACCTATCATTGATGCAAAAGGCGTTTTCTTTGAATATTTCCACCCCTTGACGCCTTTTACATAGGCAGGTAGAAGGCTTTCTTCGTGATATGGAATCATATCTCCCGAATATGCAACTTCAAGGCACAAATACTCGTCTTTCTCAAAGGAATACTCAAACTCATCACAAGAAAAAAGTTCGCCCTCTGTAACCACTTTTGATTTTTCACCATCAAAAGTCAATTCTTTAAAATCAACGACCTTGATATCCTCGTCCATCACCAAAGAAGAAATTTCTTTTTTCATTTCAATATTTTTGCATTTTCCGACTCTTGCGCTGTGCAAAGTCCAACTTTTGCAAATCACATTTTTTTGCGAAACGGAGCCGTCGGAATATGTGCTATCAATCGTGTTAGAAAACAAAATCGAATAGTTATATGTCCCACCCACTGATATTTTATAAAAAACTCTGCCGACATTTATTTTTCCATCAGTTCCAAAAAACAACTGATTTGCACTGCCTGCATAAGTATTTGAAGCATACTTTTGAAAAAACTCCATATTTTACCTCTATTTGTTCATTTCTACATTTTATTGTAGCATAAACATTTTCAAATATCAATAAAAAAGCACTTTAAAAAGTGCTTTTTAAATATCTTTCATAAGTTCTGAAATGTCGTTTGCCACATGCTCCGCTGTCAAGGAATTTTCGTCCATAAGTTCGTCAAGCGAACCATGTTGAATATAATTTTCGATTGCATTTACAAACACTCTCGAAGTCGATTTACTTGACGCATAATACGAGGCTATTTTTTCACCGACTCCACCATTTTTAATGCCCTCTTCCAAAACATATACAAGTTTTGCGCTTTGAGTCAACTCTTGGATTTTCTCCATATTCAAAGGGCAAATCTGTTTTAATTTTATAATGCCTATTGAGTATTTATCTTTGAGTATTTCAAGGGCTTTATATGCTTGATACGATATTCTACCATAAGTTACGATAACCACATCAGCAACTGTTGTGTCTTTTGTATAACTATATTGTTTTGAAGAATCAAGCAAAAACTCCATCTCTTTTTCATACTCTACATTTTCCTTGCCCTTTGGGTATCTAACTATGCAAAGCGAATTGGTTTCAAGGGCTTTATCAATCGCTATTTTCGCGTCCTCGTAACTCTCTGGCGAATAAATAACCGTATTTGGTAACGACGAGAACAACGCATAATCAAAAATTCCTTGGTGTGTTATGCCATCACCTGCAACAATTCCAGCCCTGTCAAGTGCGAGAACCATTGGCAAATTCTGAATAGAAATATCGTGGAAAATTTGGTCGTACACCCTTTGTGCAAAGGTCGAATAAAGGAACAAAATCGGTTTCATTCCACTTTTGGAAAGTCCTGATGCAAATGTAACTGCGTGTTCTTCGGCAATTCCTACATCAAAGAAATTCTTAGGGTGAGTTTTTGCGAAGTTTCCAAGTCCTGTTCCGTCACACATAGCGGCGGTTATTGCGCAAATTGTGTTGTCTTTTATCGCACATTCGCACACATAATCTCCAACTATATTTGAAAAGATTTCATTGTTTGATATCTCAACACCTTTTTCTTTATCAAAAGGTGATACTGAGTGATATATTTCTGGACTGTTTTCGGCAAAAGCGTAGCCAAGTCCCTTTTTCGTCGTCATATGCACAACGCAAGGGAGATGCTTTGTTTTGGCTTCTTCCAATAAAACAGATAATTTTTCGATGTTATTTCCGTCAACAGGGCCTAAGTATAAAAGTCCCATATCTTCGAAAAGATTGTTTTTTACAAAACATTTTTTAATTAAATTTTTTATTCCTCTGAAAAACGACGCAAGAGGTTTTCCGATAAGAGGAATATGTGTAAGCACGCCTTCAAATCCTCGTTTGAACTTGAAATATTTCTTGCTCGTTCTAATAGTAGATAAATAACGATGCAAACCGCCTACATTTTCCGAAATTGACATTTCATTGTCGTTTATAAGAATTATTAAGTTTAATTTTTTGCCTGCACAGTTATTCAAAGCCTCATAAATCATTCCATTTGTGAGCGCGCCGTCACCTACTACGGCGATTGTGTAGTCATTTTTTCCGTGCAAACTGTTTGCCTCTGCAATACCGAGTGCAGATGAAAGCGAAGTTCCACAATGTCCTTCATAAAACGCATCGTGTTCGCTTTCGCGAGGGTTAGAAAAGCCTGACAAGCCTTTGTATTTTCTGATTGTATCAAAAGATTTATCTCTTGCTGTGAGAATTTTATGTGCATAACACTGATGTCCTACATCAAAAATGATTTTGTCTTTTGGCGAATCAAAAACGCGATGCAACGCAATCGTTGCGTCAACTATTCCCAAATTAGATGCCAAGTGACCGCCATTTTTAGCCACAGTGTCAATGATAAACTCTCTTATTTCCTTTGATAACTCATCAAGTTGTGACGATGATAAGTTTTTTAGTTCTGCTAATGTTATGTTTTTATATTTTTCCATATCATCGCCTCCTTTTTTATGGGTAATCTTCTCCTCCGTTTGGTTCGTGACAGCGTTTTAATCTATCCATTCCTTTGCGAATACCTCTTATAACACCATACTTTTGAATAGATAAAATCATATATTCCGAACAACTCGGGGTGTAAACACAGCGAAGTCTGATATCATCTGACGCGTATCGCTGATATAAATGAACAAACCATATCAAGATTTGTTTTCTAACAATAAAGATAAAAAGCAAAAACGCAAAAATTGCAATCAACAACGCTATAAGAAACGAATTAAAATCGCTTGACAATTTTTGTTTTTGAACAAGGTGTTCAAACAAATAATAAAATGCGTAATATATTCCACAATCCACAACAGCGGTCATAATTATGTAAAGTGCGACCCTGAAATAATGAATTTTAGGTCTTATCAAAACCCTTGGTGGTGGAAGTTCCACTTGAAAATCCGCTGCTGAGCCCGCTGGGTGCAACGAAGTTACAATGTGTTTATTACACCGACATTTTTTTCTTTTTTTCTTCATGTCTTTCCTCTGTTTTCAAAATGATAAAACTTACTTTTCAATCGTCAAAATGGGGCGATATAGCCACATATACCGCCCGTTTGATTGATCGATCGATCGGAATTAACGCGTTATTATTGTTTCTTTTCTCTGAGTTTTTGTTTCATTGCGCTGATTGATTGGTCAACGTCAGCAACGCCAGTTGTTGAGCACCAGAACTTGTCGCCAGGAACGATAAGTGCGAAACGGCTTGTTTCAACTGTTTTCTTGTTTGCTGTATTGCCTTGGCAACCAGAGAATGTAGTAACTTCAACAGACTCGGAAGAAGTTGAGAAGTTAGTAATATCTTTGTAGAAGTACTCTTCTGTTCTTTCTTTCTTGCTGTCTGAGAACATGTCAAATACGATGCTGTACATGTAAACTTGTGTGCTTGAGAAGAACAACCAAGTTGCACTGTATTTTGAAGCACGTGATCTTCCATCTTTACCAATTTTGCTGCTTGCGCCTTCATATTCCCAACCATGGAAATATACAGGTGGAATTTCTTTCAATTCATCTTCGTCAAGACCAATTTTGTCCATTGCTCTTTGTTTTACATTGAGGTCGTTAAGTCTTGCCAATACAAGTTCGTCATATTCTTCGTCTTTTGGTGCGCCTGAAAGACAACCTGTTGCATTGAAATATTTAATTGCTTTTGCTTGCTCAGGAGTTTTTCCTCTGAGCAAAGATTTGTCCATTGCCATAATTATAGCCTCCGTCGTTTTTTATTTTATATAGATTATCTGTGGCAATAACCGATATACTAAGTTAATTTGCCCACATGGGCTTCGTTTTTGCCATTAAAGGCATGATGGGCGTTCGATGCCAAGTGTTTGATACAATTCAAAAACATCACCATTTGCAAGGCCTAATTGTTTTGCCTCAGCCAAAAGTTGCAAATAGTTAGGAGTCATTCTGTATGAATTACGATGATGATGATCATATCTTATGTAAGCCCAGAAATAGTGATAGATTGCCTTTGGCTCTATCATTATCGCCGCTTGAATATACTCCTCAATTTTATCAATTACAGGTCTTGGGGTGAGGAATGCCTTCTTTCCCTTCAACAACGCAACTGCAAGATAGAAGAATGTTTCGGAATTGTCAAAATTATCTTCTATTGCCTTTTCAAAGTGTGGGATTGCCTTGTCGTACAACTTCAATTTCAAATAGCAAAACGCTATTGACATATTCAAATTTTGGTCGTCAGGGTTGGCAACCATTGCCTTTCTGTATGCGTTTGCTTGTTTGTTCAAATCGAGAGTTGACATACCGCTTACACCGTTTAACGATGTAATAACTATCTCCCTGAAACATTGTGGACATTGTTTTGTTCCTGTTGTGATAGGCTTACCACAGCCAGGACATTCAAGATCTACTACTTGAATTGACATATTATCTTTCTCCTTTTAAAAATTTATTTATCTCTTTTTTAATTCTATTCTTATTTTGAGTTTGCTCAATACCTTTTGGCAGAAAGTTTCGATGTTTTTAGTCGCTTCCTCTACTGTGCTTTCTTCATACAAAGCAGGAATGTTTTCTTCAATTCCTTTGAGATACATAGCGATTTCATTTTCACAACTTATAACAGTTGCGCTTCCCGAACCAAACTCACTTTCGTTTTTAAGACGCTCACATACGGAATAAACCGCTTTTTTCGCTAAACTTACATTCTGTGCAGTAATCGCTTTGATTTGTTCATGAAGGTCAAGAGCAACAACATACGGCTCGTGTCCTACGAGTTTTGCATCTTTGCTTGTTTTTGGTTTGCTGTTTTGAAGCGCATAACCAAGGCAGAACAGCGATGCGATAAATGCGATTGAAAGCACCCAGTTGAAAATCTTCAAACCAATAATTGCATATATCGGTGATAAAACATTTTTTGGTTCTTTAAGAGTGTCAATAATATTTCTTGGTCCTGAGAAAAGCCATTCAACCACAGAAACTGCTTTTCCGTACATTTTTGGAATTACTATTAAATATACAGTTATATATATGAGTGCAATTATTACAGGAGAAAGATACATTAACCATTTTTTTATGCTTTCTTTTCTCATAATAGCCTCCTTCTCAAACTCATCATCATATTTATCACACGATGATTGCTTTGGTTTAGGTTCTTGCTTAGGTTCTTCTCTAAAAACAGGAGCGCTCACAGGTTGAGGTGCAACTGGTTGAGGTTTTGGTTTTGGTGCAGTTGCAAATGTATCAAACAAATGCTTGTCGGATTCTGGCGCCATTGTAACATCTTTTGAACCGAACTCTGTTCCAACAGTTTGGCTCATATTTTTGTTGTCTGGCGTTTCTTCTACATCAAGAGTTCTTTGTGGCACGCTCGCCATTTGAATAATGTTTACTGTCTTTGAAAGTTCTTCTTCATTCAATGCTTTTTCCGCTTCAACCAACGCATTTAAAAACTCTGTTGCAGTATCGTATCTTTGGTTTCTTGGCATTACTGCCTTCAAAACAGCCTCGCCCAATGAGTTTTGTGCGTCTGTTGGCAATTCTGGGATTTCCCCTCTCATTCTCGCTTCAAACGCCGTATCTTCATCGTTTGTTGAATATGGCGCTGGGAAAGCGGGCAAGAAAGGATTTCTTGATTTGTTTAATAATTTATACAAGACAACACCAAGAGAATACAAATCAACAGTATTGTCATATTTTTCTTTTCCAAGGTAAACCTCAGGTGCGATAAAATTCGGTGTTCCTTTTACAGACTCTGCGCGTGATTTATCTTTCAAAGATTTTGACACTCCAAAATCTCCTAATTTATACACTCCGTCAGCAGAAACAAAAATATTATCATCCTTTATGTCTCTGTGAATAATATTTTTTTCGTGGCAAGATATCAATGCAGTTAAAATATCTTTTCCAAGTCGAATTACATCTTTTACCGTGAAGTTTTTGGTTTCAAAATAGTCTGGAAATGGGGTTAAATATTG
>JAZSDJ010000025.1:0-2736 GCA_045531105.1 Eubacteriales bacterium
TGACGGTATGTGGAGCAAAAAGGATGCGGATTGGCAGGAAGACCGTTTGTATGCAACCATTCGTAAATATCAACCTGAGGCAATGATTATTAACAACACGGGTTTGAGCGAACTTGGCAAAGTGGGGCATTACGAATTGGACAGCGTTACGTTTGAACGCGGAAAGCCCTGTTTTGTAGACAATTCGGACAGACCGAGGGCAGGAGAAATGTGTCAGGTTTTGAACAGCCATTGGGGGTATGCTGCAGAAGATTGCAATTATAAACCAATGAAAGAAATTATTTTCAACCTCGTGGATTGCCGTCGGTATAACTGTAATTTGCTTTTGAATTTAGGTCCTCGCGGCAACGGCGCGGTTTCGCCGATTGACAGGGAAATGTTGTTGATGTTGGGCAAATGGATTAAGAAGAATAAGAATTTTATTTACGACGTAAGATCGTGTGATATTCCCGTAGAGGGCAACGCCGTTTTGTTGCAAGGAAAGGATTGTATTTACGCCGTCATGGAAGCGAATATGTCTGCGGATATCAACGTGCAATTATCGGGTGCAAGCGAAAAAATTACGATTGGCGCGGATATCAAGCGCGCGATTTGGCTTGACAATGGAGAATCGATTGAAAGAGAGGGCAATACGTTTACGGTAAAACCTTTCTTTTTATCCTATTTTTCGCACTAGTAGTCCTTTTATTTTTAATTTCTGTTTATCAATTTTTTCGCAAAAAATCTAAAATTTTATTGCATACTGAAAAAAATTCTTCATTATGTTCTGCAATAAATTTATTTTGAAACTGAAGACTCTCCATATCTTGAAGTTTTTCATCAGTATAAAATTCAAGAATTTTTTCATCCATTTATTTCACCACTTTGATAATATATTCTTTTGCAACAAGTTTTTTTGATTGAATACCTTGCGCGCCACGACTACTTTCTTCAACAGTATCAATTGGGATACGAATTGTACCAATTGTTGAAATAAGAGTAAGTTCCTTGTCTTCTGCTGTCAATGGCAAGAAATTTGCCATTTCATCGTCTTCTTTAAGTTTTTGAATAGAAGCGCCCTTTGTTGCACGACTACCAATATTAAATTCAGAATAAGGAATTTTCTTCATAATACCAAGTTTTGAAATTGAAAGTATGTGAGTGATATTATTTGAAATAGTATGGGTACAAACTACAATATCATCTTCATTAAGTTTAATTCCACATACGCCCGCAGTCGCACGACCTGTTGCATTTATTTCTTGTGTATCTATTATAACAGATTTTCCTCGTTTTGTCAAAAATTTAAGAGGTTCATCATTGATAAATTCTACACCAACAAGAGAATCACCGTCTTTGAGTTTAAGTGCAACTACACCTTTTGACTTACGAATACGATATTCTTCTACTTCGGTTTTCTTCACGAGTCCGCGCGCAGTTGTGAAAAGAATATATTTGTATGAATCAAATTTATTAAAAGGTAAAAGTCGAGTGATATTTTCGTCACTTTCAAGATCAAATAATTCTCTCACATTAATTTTTTGTGATGGTGTAAGGGTTGCCATATTGAAAGAATATACTTTTCCTTTATTTGAAAACGCAAGACAAGTAGATGCATTTGAATCACTTACTGTTTCAATGAGATATTCGTTTTTTGAGAGCTTTATTTTTGTTCCTTTTCCACCTCGACGCTGAACAAGAAGACTTGTTTTCTCTTCTGTATAAAGATTTCCGAGATTTGAAAGATATACAATAAGTTCTTTTTCTTCAAGTGGTTCAATTTCTTCATCATCAAAACTAATGTTTTGAATTTCAGTACGACGAGCATCGCCATACTTCTTCATAACTGAAGAAAGACTATCTTTGATGACTTGATTAAATTCTTTTTCTGAAGAGAGTAAAAAGTTAATTCTCTCAATTTCAGCAAGAAGTTCTTTTTTCTCGTTTTCAACTTTTACTGCTTCAAGGTTTGCAAGACGAACAAGTTTAATATCGAGAATTGCTTTCGCTTGAGGTTCATTGAGATTGTATTTTTCTATGAGTGCTTTCTTCGCCGCCGCACCGTCAGAAGAATTTTTAATGATAGAAATTACATCTTCGATATTTGCAATTGCGATAAGAAGACCATTAACAATATTTAATCTATCAAGTTTCTTTTGTTTATCGAACTCAAGAGAGGCACGAAGAACTGATTTTTCATGTTCAAGGTGTGCAAGAAGTGCTTCTCTCCAACCAAAAACTTTAGGAGAAGTACCTTTATCAAGCATTGTCATATTAATAGAGTAATATGATTGCAAGTCTGTTTTTGCATAGAGTGTCTTAATCACTTGGTTAATATTCGCGCGCTTGGTAAGGAAAATTTTGATGTTTGGAGATGTTTTTGTTCTGTCTACAAACTTATCAATACCACAATTTGATTCTTCATCAAGCAACTTCGCCATTTGGGCGCAAATATTATCAGTATAAGTTCCATAAGGAATTTCAGTAACTATCAAGCAATGTTCTTTTTCATTATATTCCATTCTCGCGCGAATTTTACAAGCCTTGCCTTTTCCATTAAGCAAACTTTCTTTTACTTCACTTTCATTGATAAGGATACCGCCAGTAGCAAAGTCAGGGCGACAATAAATTTCATCAAACGGCGCGCAAGGATCATCAAGTAACTTAATAAGTGAGGTATTCACTTCTGTTAAGTTAAATTGAGGAATTGATGAAGCAAGAGCAACACCAATACCAAGAGTACCATTTACAATATTA
>JAZSDJ010000200.1:0-17353 GCA_045531105.1 Eubacteriales bacterium
TTGGCCTCCGACTTTCATAGGCAGATGCAATAATCTTTATTGTATCTTCTGTGGTGTTTTTGCCTGCGTGTGGGTTGTACAAAATATAATATTTCATCTTTTTCTCCTATTGACAGTTTTTCTTTTTATATAATTTTATCACCTTTGTCGAATTTTGTCAATAATCGTCAGATATAGTTGACAAGTCAAAAAGGTAATTTTTCAGTTTTTGTTCACATTTTCGTTTTATTCACTTCACATTTGTGTGAGAAAATAATATAAACAGAGGTGAAACGAACCTGTTTTGAATTGCCTCATAGTCTCCGTAAAAAAGCGACAAGCAAAAGGCTTGTCGCTTTTTTTGTTATTCTTGCGTGTCGAGTTTTACTTGCTCAAACAACCATTTTGCATAAGTTGAATTTTTGCCAACTGTATTCCAAATTATATGACCATCTGTAAAGGTCGTATAAAGGATTTTTTCCTCTACTCCTGCGTCGGCACACGCTTGTTTTATTGCCTCAACCATCGCTTTTGTGCCTGATGGTGGAACTGTTGTGTCGCTTAATCCGTGGAATGTTCTTATAGGAAGATTTACGAGTTTTTCTGCCATTTCAGGGTCTGCACCACCACAAAGTGGCATAGCGCCTGCAAAGAGTTCAGTGTGACGCATAATCAAATCCCAAGTTCCAAAACCACCCATTGAAAGTCCGATTGCATAGTATCTGTTTTTATCAGTTGTAAAATCTTGTCCTACCTTGTCAAGAAGTTCAACCACTGCGCTAAGTTCGTTACTCTCTTTGACTGTCTTAGTGCTGTAATTTCCATTTCCCCAAGGTGTGTCAACCCATTGTTGACCTTGTGGGCATTGTGGTGCGATAATTATCGCTTCGTGATATGGGTTGTTCTTTAATGAGAACATAAGAGGCATCATATTTGCAAGTTGCTTTGCGTTGTCACTGCCTCGCTCGCCCGCTCCGTGCAAGAAAACAACCACAGGGTAGTGCTTGCTTGGGTCATAACTTGATGGCACATAAAATCTGTATTTGAGGTTTGTTCCATCACTCGCCTTAAATTCTTTCGCATCGAAAACCTCTAAAAGTCCTTCGTGGTCATAAATTCCGTCGGGGCGTGTTGTTTTTACATATTGAGCGTACAATGTGTTTGAAAGTGACGACTTATGATAGATAAAACTCTGTTCTGGGCTTATCGAAGTGCGAGTTCCGTTGAACAATTTTTTCACCATATCAAGCGTGTATTCGTAAAGATACTCGCTCGTTGCGTAAATCACAAGGTCATCTCCACATACGCTTATTGCAAAATCGTTGACTGTGTAGAGTTTATTTACTATAAACTTCGCGTTTTCGCGAACATTTCCTATGATTATTTCGTGTTCTTTTTCGTCATCGGTTTTATCGTTTATCTCAATGTCAACGCCATATTTATTGCCAAGATAATTTTTGAGTTTAGTAGCGAAACCCAAATCCTTTTCGTTTTGCTTGTCGCAAACGATTGAATAATCCGTTGTTGAAGATGCAAAAAGTTCAAGTGTTTGGTCTTTTGGCGCATTTGGGTCAACTATGTCCGCTGGGTCAGTTGTCGAACTTTCCTCGCTTGAACTTGATGAACTCGACGAACTTGATGAACTTTCGAGAACCGCAGTTGACGAAGTTTCCTCGCCTGAACTTGACGAACTTTGCTCGTCTTCGCAAGACACAAAGCAAAGTGTGCCGAAAACCATAAAAATCGCCAACAATAAACTTATTATCTTTCTCATAATTACCTCTAATTTTCTATGTAAATTACAGAGTTTCTTTGAATGAGTAGTCTTACCTTTCCGTCTTTGAACTCGTGTGCGTAATCTTGTGCCATTGTATTGTTTTCGTCAACAACGAAAATCTTGGCGTTTGACATATCTGCGCCCGCTGTATTGATTTCAACTCGCATTGGTCGCTTGTCGTCGTTTTCGGCATAATATGTGAGCATAATGCCTACCCTGTCGCCGTTTTTCGCACTTATAATGTACAAGTCATCATCGCTTGCGCTTGCCTTTGTTTGAGTTCCAAGGTCTGCAAGTTTTGACCAAATAAGAAACGGGTAATAGCCTTTGAGTGGGCGATAGGTATACATATCGAAAAGTCCGTTAAAGCCCGTTGGACGCGCGTCATAGTACATAAGCATATCAATGTCGGGGTTGTTTTGTCCACAAGCCATACAAGCCGAGGTAAATGCCGAGCCTTTCATACCGATAATTTGCTCGATTGAGTAAATAAAATCATCGTTCCAACCACGAACATAGTTCCATTCGTTTAAGATGCTCTCTGCGTTTTTATAGCCCGCTCGTCTTGTAATTTCCATAACATTTGAGCCTTTTTGCGACATATGTCTTGGCTCTGTTCCGTACCAGTGCCACGAAAGGAAGTCAAGGGGTGGATTATCGTCTTCAATGTTTGCGAAAAATCTCTTTAACCAGTCCTCGTTCCACGCAAGCGCAGGCCCTCCGATTTTAAGATGTGGGAAACAAGATTTAAGATGCTTTGATGCGACTACATAAAATCTTGCATAGTCCTTTTCTGTACCACTCCAACAACGCTTGTTTGTGCTATCATCGGGGTCGAGGTCGGGCTCGTTCCAAATTTCCCAGTACTCAATATCGTACTCAAAGCCGTCTGCCCAGCCCTCTGTGTAGTGTCTTATAATATGTTCGCAAATTCTTGCCCACTTGGAGAAGTCCTTTGGCATAATTGTGCCATATTTTTTAACTCCATGCTCAATTTTTGAGCCAAGACGATAAAAGGGCTTCGCTCCGTATTCAAAAATTTCCTTTATGTAATGGTCCGTGCAAGCAAAATCATAATTTGCAGGGTCATTTTCGTCCGCGTCAAAGTTAGGGAAAATCGCGTGAACATCAACCGTATGTTCTCCGCCATAGCCCGAAAAAAACGCTGCGTCGTGAACTCTTGCGTATGGGATTTTTGCGTTTTTATAGGTGTGTTGGTTTCCTCTTGTTTGGTCACCTCTTGCAACAACGGGTCCGTTGTTTACTGCATTCATAACCTTGATTTTTCCAAGTTCTGTGCCAAAATCAACGCTTACTTTTCTTGTTGTATCAACCTTATCGCCAACCCAAATATTTCTTGCCATATACGCAAGAACTTCAAGTTGCTCTACGTCAAGACTTCCATCGCGATATACACCGATATCAAATGTGACAACTCCACCACCATCGTGAACCTTTTTTACATAATCCGTTACATATTCCTTTGTATAGCGAGAGCCAAATGAACCCCAAGTTGCCCCAATTCCACGCTCACCTTTACCAAGAGGGGCTAAAATGTGCGCTTGCGCCTTACCACCGATAAATCTTTCGGTAGGTATATAGTCAAGGTCGTTAAATTCGCCACAAACAAAATCCTCGTCGGGGTAGTTCATTTGAATTCCGTTTGAAAGTCCGCCATTAAGTGACACGATTGCGTTTGGATTTCCCTTCTTGCACGCCTCGTAAATAGGTTTTAAAAGTTCGGTTGTGTATTTGAATTCTTTTCTGTAACAGCCATCAATCCACCAACCCTTTATTCTATCGCCATATCTTACAGAATATTCTTCAAGCACACTTGCCCATTTCTGCACAAAGTCCATTGTAACTCCGTTTGAGCGAGGCTCAACAAATCCGAATTTTGCACCGATGTCCTCATTTTTATATGGTCCGTCGCCTGTAAAGTATAAGAAAAGGTCTATTCCGTACTTTTCAAGTTGATTTGAAAGGTCTAAAATAAGGTCGCGAGTTGAACACGCCTCGCCAGCCTTTGTTCCTGCAATTTTGTCAAAAGTCGCATTTGGGGCAATCATATGTTTTGTGCCTTGCATAACAGTGATAACATAATACTTTGTGCCGATTTCGTTAAGTGAGCGCGCAAGTTTTTTAACATCAAATCCGTTTACAAGTTCGTCCCAAGAGGTAACTTTTCCTTGTGAATTTTCATACTCAGGGTTGTTTTGAATAACATGCAAAAAGTGATTAAAAACACCCCAACGATAGTCGTAAAATTTATCAATATATTTGTTCATTTTCTTTGCTTCCTTGTTATATTAAGTTAATGAATTGCGCCCGTTGGCGCATTAATTCTCGAACGCGTTGCGTTCAATTCATGGAGCGTAGCGAGAATTTATTCGCATCTTATCGTATTAATCGAATTTGCTTTGATTTTATAACTTTTTTCTTCTACTGTGATTACTTTATCGAAATTATATGGGTTGTAAACAACGAGGACTTTTTCGCCATCTGGGTTTTTAAAGCCTACACAGTTTGAAGAAAATTCGCCTTTGATTTCAACACACTTTGCTCCTCTTTTTACAAAATGTGAAAAGTGCTTCATAAGGTAAAATTCAGGGGTAAGTGTCGCTTTTTTGTCCTTAACTGTCACAAGAGAGTTTTGGTTCCAGCCCCAAGTGCTTGGTTGTCTCTCTTTGAGCGCCAAGTTCCAATAAACATACGCACTTGCACCAAAACGGAAGTAATGTCTTGCAAGTCCGAACACTTCCATCGTTCTTTCCCAAGTGTTTTCGCCGTCGCCACATTCGCTCTCTGTTTGAATAAGTTCAAGTTCCGGGTAGTCGTCCCTTGTTTGAGGAAGCGCGAATTTTCCTGCCCATTGGTAGCCAACGCCCTTTATATATTTTCTTGCCTTTTCGTTTTGCATTGCAACACCAAGGTAGTGACAATATTTTGTCCAAGAGTAGCGCGAATCACCCTCTGGCCCGTTTATTGTACCATAGAAAATATCAACGCCCTCGCCTTCAAGCGCTGGGCCAAGATAACCACCGATAAAATCGGCAATTTCATCACCATGCCAAACGCAAGACGGGAAAACTTGATTGCTACAAGGCTCGTTTTGTGGGTGAATATGAACAAGTGGCACACCCTCAGCGTGATACGCTTGAACATATTTTTTGAAATAGAGTGCGTACGCTTTTAGGTTTTCTTCACTCTTGTTGAAAACTCCGTAACTGTACGCCTTATGAGTTTTAAGCCAAAGTGGCGGACACCAAGGAGATGCAAACATTTGCATATCGTTTTGTCTGCCAACGCCCTCTTTGATAAGAGGAAGGAGCAATTTTCTGTCGCGCTCGATTGAAAAGTTTTTCATCTCGTAGTCGCCGTCTGTTTCGTTATATGAATAGAAATCTGTTGCAAAATCGCTCGCGCCGATAGGTGTTCTACAATAGTTAAAGTTTGCGTTTTCGGGCAAAAAGAGTTCGTCAAGTATCTCTTTTTTGTCTTTTTCGCTAAGGTCGTTGAGTGCAAGGGCGCTAAGTTCGCTAAAACAGCAACCAAAACCTCTGATTTCTTGCTTTTCCTCGCCAAATGTGAGTTTTACGCCTTCGCCTTTTACGGCTTTTCCACTTTTAAAATATTCTTTTTCTGTACTTGTAATAATCATATTTTCACCTCATTTTGACATATCGAAAGTGATTTCAAATTCTTTTTTGCCCCTTGGCAATATGTAGTCAATTAAATATACAGGGTGGGCTTTGTTACCCAAATGTGCAAAAACTTCTTTTTTCTCAATTTTTATCTCGCACTCGCTTGGCGAGGTGAGCAAAACATTGTCAATTTCGACCACATTACCCACGATTTTTGGTTCTATCAAGGAAACAAAATGCTCTGTCACCTGAACCTCTCTTGTGAAATCAAAATTGTCACAAAGCGTGATTTTATCTTCCTCAAAAAGGAAGTGCCTCTCCGCTTTTTTTACATAATCGCCCTCATAGGCTTCCTTTATGTCCATTTTTGCACTTGAAGTTTCCTCGTCGTATGTGATTATAACATTATCACGACGAACAGAGTCCTCGCCTATTCCGTCAAAGGTCGGAATATTGTGCGCTTTTTCACTTGGGTGGAAGAAGGTGTATCTTTTGTCTGTGTGATAGCCTTCCTCGTAAGGACCCGCTCCTGTGTCGCAAATTATTTGTCTGTTTTTATTTGCGATTATAAATGTGCCGACATCTATGTGGTTGTGGCTCTCGCCATTGTTTCCACCTTTTGCGCCAAAGCCGTATTTTGATGTGCGTTTGAAAAGGTAGCAAGAGTCTTTTGCTGTATAGGTCACGCCCTCTCTCACACCATCGCTCAAATTGTCCTTACTATAATAAATGATAGAACGAAGTGCAAAGTTGAAGTGCGTGTTATCGTCCACCACCAAGCCAAGATCGGGTGGAAGTTTCTCAATTTCGTCGCCATAAACTGTGCGAAGCATGTGTGGAATTCCAAAGAAATATCTTTGATTTACACTACAATCTCCGAATGTGACCAAAATATCTCTTTGTAAGAATGTTTTTTGAAGGAACTTTGCAATTTCTTTGACTTTTGGGTCGGCAAAGTAATCGTGTTCGCCATTTGTGAGTTCTTTTTCGAGCATTGCAAAGCAAGCGAAAAATCCAAAACCAAAATACCAATACCCAACGCCCTCAACGCACATTCCGTCTTCCTTGTAACTTGCAAGGTAGTGTTCCATTGCGTCGTGTAGTCGTTTTTGGTTTTCAAAATAAAGTTCGGGCGCTTCATAGATAAGCACCGAGCCAACCGCTCCTGTGCATACCGCAGTCCAGTTGTTGTCGTGAGTTTCCCAGAAGAATTTGCGAGTCAAAAACGGCTCGATGGTTCTTCGTCTAATTTCGTATGTAATTCTGTCTGTTAGAAGTTTTGGGAATCTATTTGCAAAAAGGTTTTTAACCTCTGCCAAAGAAAACGCAACCGAACACGCAAAAATGTCAAGGAGTCCATAGTCAAAATCTTTTGGCGTGCGTCCGTAATAAAATTCGGTATAGTGTCCGAGTGGCGCCCAGGTGTATTCGTTAAGATATGCCCAGACTGTGTCAAGCAAGGCGTCGTAATATTCCTTGTTGTCAGGGTAAATGAGCGACAAAAGCGCGCTTGATTGAAGTTGGTCAAATTGCAATCTCCAAAGCCCGTGGTCGTTGTTTTCCAAAATGTCCTTCGCGCTGTGAGGTCTTGGCGCTTCTTTGAACGATTTTTCATAAAGGTCTAAAAGTTCCTTTCTGTGTTGCGAAAACTCATCACTTACTCGAACCTTTTCCCATAATTTTTTGTCTTTCGCAAAATCTAACATAAATTTTCTCTCTTTGTACCAAACCTTGGCATATTTTAGTGCAATGCACTAACTTAATGTTATCATAACACAAATAAAAAAGCAATCGTTTTGGACATTTATTTTATCTGTTTTTTAAAATTTTACTTTGAATAACCAAGCCGATTTTGGCATAAAATTACTATGAGGTGATTTTATGGTAAAAACAAATGAACTGTTTGATTGTCAAGTGGAATATCTTAAACCACTTTTCAAAGGGTGCGAGTACCCTTGGCAAATTCTTGACGGGCTTAGCGAATACATTGAAAGATTAAAAAATGATATTCCCTTGGGATTTGTGGAAATTTCCGATGGGGTTTTTGTCGGAAAAGGCGTAAAAATCGACAAGGGAGCGAGGATTTTGCCACCTGCGATAATTGGCGAAGGCACAGAAATCCGTCAAGGTGCTTTTATTCGTGGCGGTGTAATCACAGGAAAGGACTGTGTTATTGGCAACTCAACCGAACTTAAAAACTGTATACTTCTTGACCATGTTCAAGCGCCACACTACAACTATGTGGGCGACAGTATTCTTGGCAATTTTGCTCACCTTGGCGCAGGCGCTATTTGTTCTAATCTCAAAGGTGACGGCTCAAATGTAGTTATTCACGCAGAGATTGAATACGAAACGAACAGGCGCAAGGTCGGCGCTTTTATTGGTGACGGGGTCGAGGTTGGCTGTTCTTGCGTTCTCAATCCTGGTTGTACCCTCTCCAAGGGTTGTCGCGCCTACCCTCTTTTGTCCTTGCGTGGTGTTTTCGACAAGGACACGCTTATAAAAAGCGTTACTGTAAGTCAAAAGCGAGGCTAATCCTCGCTTTTTTCTCTTCCATATGCGTTTCCTCTTGAAAAATCATCAAAAAAGTTATATAATATATCTAACGGATTAGCAATTTCGGTTGTCTATTTATGTAAACGGGGCTTTATTTTCCCTTTTTGAAAGGATTTATTATATGAAAAAAACAAGAATTTTAGCACTTATTTCTATCTTGCTTTTGTTCGTTTTCGCTTTTGCGTCTTGTGAGCAGTTGCTCGTAATTCCAGACGACGGACTAAGCGCTTACGATATTGCAGTCAAAAACGGATTCGTCGGCACAGAGGAAGAATGGCTTGCAAGCCTTAAAGGCGCTGACGGTAAAAATGGCGCAGATGGTAAAGACGGCACTAATGGCACTGATGGTAAAGATGGCGCGAACGGAAAAGACGGCGTTGATGGCAAGGACGGGGAAAGCGTAATTATCGAGCAACCCGTAAATCAAACCATAAACAACAATGAAATTACAATTTCGGGCGAAGCGATTGATGTAAAATACGCATCAAGTGTCGCTCTTAAAAGCGCTGTTACTATTGCATCTGTTTTCACTGACGCAACAACTCTTGAACCTTTCGGAGCGGCAGGCGCTGGCGTTATTTACTCTGTTGACAGCAACGGAGATGCTTTTATAATCACAAATCACCATGTAGTTTACGACTATCACTGTAACACAACAAACAAAATAAGTGACAACATTAAAATATTCATTTACGGAATGGTGTATTCCGACTTTGCAATTAGCGCAACTTATGTGGGTGGTTCGATGACTTACGATATCGCTGTTTTGAAGGTTGAAGGAAGTCAGATTTTGAAAAACGCTTTCAATCGCGGTGTGATTTGCCCCGCTACTCTTGATACTTCCCTTTCGGTTGGTGAAACTGTTGTCGCTGTTGGTAACCCCGAGGGCGAAGGATTTTCTGTAACAAGTGGTATTGTAAATGTTTTGAGTGAGTATATTGAACTTGATGCCCCTGATGGTTCGGGCGAGATTACTGTTCGTGTTCTTCGCACTGACGCTCCTGTAAATGGTGGAAACTCGGGTGGCGGACTTTTCGATGCCAAAGGCAGACTCGTTGGCATTGTAAATGCAAAAATCATTAAAAGCGAAGTTGACAATATCGGTTATGCAATTCCAATCTCTCTTGCAAAATCTCTTGCAGATAACATAATCTGTTTCTGTGACGGACAAACAAACGAAAGCGTAAAAAGACCTTTCATTGGCGTTACTATTGACATAAGCGATATTACAACCTCATACAACCAAACAAGTGGTGATATTGATATCGTCGAAACTGTAATTATTGACACTGTCGATTCAACCGGTCTCGCTTACGGCAAACTCTATAAAAACGATATCATAAAATCCGTCACGATAAATGGAGTTACTACCGAAATTGCTCGCTACTATCAAGTTTCAGAAACACTACTCAACGCAAGAGTTGGCGACACTGTTCAATTTGTTATTAAAAGGGCGCTTGTTGGCGAAAAAACCATTTCCATTACATTCTCAGAAAGCGATTTTGTCGCTCAAAAGTAAAACTTGAATCTAAAAAGCCGTTTTTTAACGGCTTTTTTAATTTTTTTTTAAAAATTAATCACATTCGCTTTGCTTTTGTGCTACAATAGGCTTGTAAGAAAATTTTTATGTGCATAAAAAGGTGATTTTATGAGAAAAGAAAAAGTAATTCAATTTGGCGAGGGCGGTTTTCTTCGTGGCTTTGTTGACTGGATGCTTCAAATCGCCAATGAAAAAGCGGGCTTTAATGGCAGTGTCGTAGTTGTTCAGCCTATAAAGAATGGCTTTTGCGACACACTCACTGCTCAAAATTGCAAATATACTCACCTTTGTCGTGGAAAAGAAGGTGTTGACAAAAAGGAAATTGATGTAATTTCCCGTTGTGTAAAGCCTTACGACGAATTTGATACATATCTTGACCTTGCGAAAAATCCAGATTTTCGCTTTATCGTGTCAAACACAACCGAGGCAGGAATTTGCGTAAATACAGACGACAAAATCACAGACAAGCCTGCAAACGGCTTTGTCGGAAAACTCACTCAACTTCTCCTTCGTCGTTTTGCGTTGGGGCTTGATGGCTTTGTTTTCTTGCCTTGCGAACTCATTGATAAAAATGGTGAAAATCTTCGCTCTTGTTTACTCGAATATGTAAAAATGTGGTCACTTAGCGACGATTTTGCAAAATGGATTAAGGAAGAAAACATTTTCTGCAACACTCTCGTTGACAGAATTAACACAGGTTTTCCAAAAGGCGAGGACACGGGCATTGACGATAAAATGCTCAACACCTCGGAATATTTCCACCTTTGGGTAATTGAGGGTTACGAAAACCTCTTTGACGAACTCCCTCTTGACAAGTGCAACCTTAATGTTGTCGTGACAAACGAACTCGAAAGATATCGCACAAGAAAGGTTCGTATCTTAAATGGAGCGCACACATCGTTCGTTCCTTTTGGTCTTTTGTCAGGTTTTGACACAGTTAAGTCCTGCATTGACGATGAAAAAATGATTTCGTTTATAAAGGCTTGCGTTTACGACGAAATTGTTCCAACGCTTGACCTTCCAAAAGAAGAACTTGTTGAATATGCTGACAATGTTCTTGTTCGTTTTGCAAACCCTTATATCAAGCACTACCTTTCCTCAATCGCTCTCAATTCGGTGAGCAAATTCAAGGTAAGAGTTTTGCCATCAATTCTTGAATACATAAAAAGATTTGACAAAATGCCGAAAAATCTTTTGTTCTCATTTGCAAAACTCATTGACTTCTATCGCACAGATATGACAAACGACGATGCCGAAGTTGTCGCGTTCATGAAAGATGCGTCAGTTGGCGAAATTTTGTCAAACGAAAAACTTTGGGGACAGGATTTGAGTTTCCTTTGTGACGAGGTTTCAAAATATGTTAATAAATGAAAAGGACAATGTTGAAATAAACATTGAAAACGGACACAAGTACGCTCGTGTGTCGATAAAAAATGGCGAGGACATTATAAAGTATGGCGAAATTATCGGTCACGCAATAGCGGACATCAACGCAGGCGAGCATGTTCACACTCACAATATGAAAACCTCGTTGTCTGGAAAAATCGAGTACGAATACGCACCATTTGAAAACACCTTCAAAATAGAGGACAGTGATATTTATTTTGAGGGTTGGGTAAGAAAAAACGGCGAGGTCGGTATTAGAAACGATATTTGGATTGTTCCAACTGTTGGTTGTGTAAACAAGATTGCTGAAAATGTTGCAAAAGCGACAGGGGCGAAGTGCTTTACTCACCCTTATGGTTGTTCTCAACTTGGCGACGACCAACTAACAACTCAAAAAATCCTCTCCGCTATGGTAAATCACCCTAACGCAGGTGGCGTTTTGGTGCTTGGACTTGGTTGCGAAAACAACAACATTGAAGTTTTCAAAAAGGTTCTTGGCGAATACGATGAAGAAAGAGTTCGTTTTATTGTCGCGCAAGACCACGACGATGAATTTGAAGCGTGCGTTTGTGCAGTTGAAGAACTTATTTCAAACGCAAAGGCGCAAAAGCGCGAAAAAATTCACATATCAAAACTTAAAGTGGGGCTTAAATGTGGCGGAAGTGACGCTTTCTCGGGTATTACCGCTAACCCATTAGTTGGTCGTTTTTGTGACCGTTTATGCACACTTGGTGGCTCTTGTATTCTTACAGAAGTTCCCGAAATGTTCGGTGCTGAGCATCTTTTGATGAAGAGGTGTGTAAGTCGTGAAATTTTCGGCAAAACAGTTTCGCTTATCAACGATTTCAAGGACTATTACACAAGACATAATCAAGTAATTTACGAAAACCCTTCGCCTGGAAACAAGGCTGGCGGAATTACAACTCTTGAAGAAAAATCGCTCGGTTGTATTCAAAAAGGTGGTTCTTCGCCTGTCGTTGATGTGCTTAATTATGGCGACAAGGTGTCGAAGAATGGTCTTTCCTTGCTCAATGGCGTTGGGAATGATATGGTCGCTGTTACTAACCTTATGGCAAGTGGTGTTCATATGATTTTGTTCACCACGGGCAGAGGTACTCCTCTTGGTGGCGCTGTACCAACTGTTAAAATCGCGACTAATTCCTCTCTTGCAAACAGAAAGAAAAACTGGATTGATTTTGATGCAAGTCCTATGCTTGATGGCAAGGATTTGACTCACGACCTTTTTGATTTCGTTTTGAGTGTCGCAAATGGCAAAAAAACTAAAAACGAAGAAAACAAATTTGAAGAAATTGCAATTTTTAAGGATGGTGTAACCTTATGAGTTTTATAAATGATAATTTTATGCTTAAAAATGATGTTGCTAAGGAACTTTATAACGAGGTAAAGGACCTTCCAATTATCGACTACCATTGTCACATAAGCCCAAAAATGATAGCCGAAAACTACAAGTTCAAAAACGCTACTGAACTCTTTTTGGGTGGCGACCACTACAAGTGGCGTCAGTTGCGTACAAACGGCGTTGACGAAAAATACATAACGGGTGACGCGTCCGACTACGATAAATGGCTTGCGTTTGCAAAAACTATGCCTTATCTTCTTGGCAACCCTCTTTATCACTGGACTCACCTCGAACTCAAAAGATATTTCGATATTGATACCATTCTTTGCGAGGACACAGCGAAAGAGATTTGGGACAAGGTAAACGCTTGTCTTGAAAAAGACGAATTTTCAACACAGGGTCTTATAAAACGCTCGGGCGTTGAGGTTATTTGCACAACTGATAATCCTTACGACTCGCTCGAATATCACAAGGCTCTTCGTGATTTTGGAACGAAGGTCGTTCCCGCTTTCCGTCCCGACATTTACAACATAAAAGACGACATTACAGAGCGAATGGACTACTTCCACGAAAATGGCTGTCGCCTCTCTGACCACGCAGTTGACAGAATGGATGACGAAACCATAAACGCCCTTGTCTTCCTTGGTGAAGAATACGCAAAGCGCGGTTGGGTATGGCAACTTCATATTGGTGCGCTTCGTAATAACAATTCAAGAATGTACGAAAGACTTGGTCCCGACACAGGATTTGACTCAATAAACGACTTTGAAGTGGCTAAGGGTCTTTCAAAAATCCTTGACACTCTTGACAAAAAAGACGCGCTTCCAAAAACAATTCTCTATTGTCTTAACCCCAAGGACAACTATGTTCTTGGCACTATGCTTGGCAATTTCCAAGGTGGTGGAGTGGCTGGAAAAATCCAGTTTGGCTCTGGCTGGTGGTTCAACGACCAACGCGACGGAATGGTTGGACAAATGTGTGCGCTTGCAAACCTCGGTATGCTCTCACAATTTGTAGGAATGCTCACCGATAGCCGTAGTTTTGTTTCCTACACTCGTCACGAATATTTCAGACGAATTCTTTGCAATCTCATAGGAGAGTGGGTTGAAAATGGTGAATACCCTCGCGATATGAAAATTCTCAAAGAAATCGCTCGCAACATTTGCTATTTCAATGCAAAAAAATATTTTGACTTTTGCTAACTCCGCAACTACGAAGTGGGAAACTTATTAACCATACTAATTTTATAATAAGGATTTAATATGAATAACATTAAAAATGTTGTCTTCGATTTTGGGCAGGTGCTTGTACACTTTGAGCCTTCTTATATGGTCGGTTGCTATGTTAGCGACGAGGATGATGCAAAACTCCTCGAAGAAGTAGTTTTTGACCGTCTTTACTGGGACAAACTTGACGCTGGCACTATCTCGAACGAAGAAACTCTCGAACTTTGTCGCAAAAGGCTCCCTGAAAGGCTTTGGGAAGTTGCCTCCAAAATATATTACAACTGGATTTACAACATTCCCGAATTTGACGGAATGAGCGATTTAATCGACACATTAAAGGCTAAATACGGCAAAAAAATCTTCTTGCTTTCAAATATTTCAAACTATTTTGCCTCCCACTCAAACGAAATTCCTATTCTTTCAAAGATTGATAAGTGCATCTTCTCTGCCCCTGTTGGCATTGTAAAGCCTAATCGTGCGATTTTTGAGCATCTTTGTAAAGAGTGCGATATTGCGCCAAGCGAGAGCGTTTTCGTTGACGATAACGCCTCAAATATCGCATCTGCAAAGGAATTTGGTCTTAACACCTACCTTTTTGATGGCGATGTTTCTGCTCTTAAAAAATACTTTGATGAACTTTTTGGTGGACTATGAAAATAATGTCTTTTAACACTCAACATTGTCTTAATTACCTTGAACAAAGGGTTGATTACGAGATAATGGCGAAAACGATAAACGACCTTGGCGCTGATGTTGTCGCTTTACAGGAAATGTTTAGCGAGGGCGAGGGCGCAAAATATGGAAATCAAACAAAAACCCTTGCCGATGTGGCTGGATTTAAGCATTATTACTTTGCAAAAGCAATCGTTGACAAAGAAGGACCTTACGGAAACGCGATAATTTCAAAAATTCCATTCAAAAGCGTGGAAACAATAATAATCCCCGACCCTGTGAACAAAAGAGTCGGTGGTTGGTACGAAACAAGGTGCGTTTTAAAGGCAGTTTTGGAAAATGGTCTTGTAATACTCGCAACTCACTTCGGACTCGAACAGGACGAAAAAGAAAACGCCTTAGAAACAGTGCTTTCACTTGTTGAGGACAAAAATTGTATTTTGCTTGGTGACTTTAATTTAGAGCCAAATAGCGAAATTATTGGGAAAATCAGCGCAAAAATGTTTGACACCGCGAAACTTTTTGACAAACCACTTCTCTCGTGGCCATCAGATAAGCCAAAGTTAAAAATCGACTACATTTTCACGAGTCACGACATAAATGTGCTTTCTGCTGATATTCCAAACATCGTCGCATCCGACCATAGACCATACATTGTTGAAATCAAAGACCTTTGATTTCAGCCTAAAATTAGTTAATTAAAAAAGGGGATGTTGCTTGTTGCAACTTCCCCAAATTTTTATTGTATTTTGAATACACACGCGTCGTATGGCGCGATTTTTTTGTCGTTTCCATAGTAGATTTTTTTGATTTTATGGCCACAGGTGTCGATTTTTTCAAAGTCGATTGCGTTTGGTGAGTGGTTGATTGCAACGACAATCAACTCGTTTTCTTTTTCGTGGGTTGTGATAAGAAGATTTTCGTCCTTTGATTTTACAAGCACATTTTCAATATGGTCTTTGAAAATCTTTTTATAAAGATTGCAAACTCCATTTTTGAACGCGTCGTGCTTTTCAATGAGGTTCGCCTCAATCGGTGCGTTTACAACGAAAACTCTACCCTTGCCGTATTTGTTTTCGCTCAAAAAGACATTGTTTTCGTTATCAGTTGCCAAAATCTTGGCTGTGGTTTTCTCGAAAAGAAGATTTCCATACTTCGAAAACTCAATCTTTGTACCATCAATTTCAGCCACATAGTCCCTGTTTGACGCATATGAGTCAATAACCTTAATTCCAGAAAGCGACTCAAACTCTGCCAAGATTGCGTTGTCAAGCGAGATATAAAGGTCACTTCCGTTTGCAATCTTTTCTTTGAGTTCGTCAAAACGATTTTTGGGCATTATATGAATATCATTTACAGATGGCAACAGATAAAGTGGCGAATCTTCAAGAGGTGCATCAGCGTACTCAAAACGAACATTAAAGCCCGCTTGTCTTGCCAAAATATATGAAACAAACGCCACTCCCCACTGCCTTTGAGTGCGCGAAAGAACGCAAACCGCCTCTGTTTTTGCGCTCGGCAATTCAAAATCAAGAGTTGCGAGAAATTCGCTGAATTTTTTGTATTCCAAAAGTGCTGGCTTTGGTGTGTAATCCTTTTTCAAAAGTCCAAGTTCGCGCTCGACCATTTGAAGTGTATAAGGGAATGATTCAAGTTCTGTCTGGTCGTGGGCGCACCACCACATAGCGCCTATCGCTCCATTTGCCCAAAGCGAGAACAAATTCGTGCGTAAGAAGTCGGCGGAGTGTTCATTTGAGCAAACCATAGGACCCATTGATCCCATTTCCTCTGCCAAACACGGCTTTTTGCCTATTTCTGCGTAATACTTGGTCTGACCTGTCGCAAAAAGCGTATTTCTAAGCGACAAAGTTTCGTCCATTCGTGTTCCTTCGCACCAATAGGGGTAAGGGTGAGTTGTCAAAATGTCGTTAAATTCGGCTTGACCGTAGATTGTCCAGCCACTCTCTGGTGAGAGGTAGTGCATTCCCGACACAACGGGTCTTGTGTTATCGCTTGCACGAATTGCGTTTGATACTGTTGCCGTCCAGTTTGATGCTTCCTCTGTGCAATTTATTTTGCCCATTTCATTACATTCGTTGCCTAAATCCCACGCATAAATTGCCTCTCTGTCCTTGAAGCGTGACACCATGCCTTTTATATATATTTGTTGAAAATAAAGAGCCACAGGGTCGGTTATAATGTTCTTTCCGTAAAGAGCAGTCGGTATAAGCATTGAGCCACTCATAAAACCAGTCACAAGTCCTACAATCGTTTTCATTCCGTATTTATCGCACACATCAAGAAAGGCCGAAAAACGCCCCAACATTTCTTCGTCAAGGTAGTATTTGTTGCTCTTTTTCTCTGTGGAATAGCCTATAAGCGTGCTACTATTCATAAGCAATGGGGAAACTGGTTGAAATTCTCGCCAACTTGGAAAAACGCGAAGATATTTTATGCCATACTTTGAAAGTTCGCACAAGTCCTTGTCTATAACTTCTATGTCGAAATCTTTCCACATATTAGCGCCTGCGTTTGATGCCCAATAGTTGCAACCAAGAATAAATTCCATATTATCTCTCCTAAATTAAAAATCTTGATTTTTATTCTTTTTTAATTTTATCATAAAAGAACTCGTTTTTCAACCTTTTCCCTCTTGAAAGTCAGCGCTTTTCGTGATAAACTAAAACAAAGAGGTGATATTATGATTTATTCTATTGATTTTTCTGGCAGAGTTGGTTCTGTCGTTAAAATGATTGAAGACAATATTGGAATTGACACAAGCGTTGGCTGTTTCTCAAATGGCGTGGTGGTTCTTTTCAGAGTTGGCTACACAAAATTCTATGTTGACCAAAACGGAAAATTTTATTATGATGCCGATGGCGAACCTCGTTATGATTATAACGGAAAACTTGAAAGTTTTGGTTATAGCGACAGAGTTTACTATTATAATGGCAAAATCGAAAATATCGGTGGTACTTACATCTACTACGAATCAAACGGAAGCCTAAAATCCATAGGCGGTACTTATTTTTATTTCAATACCTATGGAAGCGAAAACGGAAAACTCAAAAACTTTGGAGACACATATTATTACTATCACACCTACGGAAGCGAAAACGGTCTTACCAAAACAGTCGGCTCTTATAACTTCTACTACGACTATAATCGCCGAATAACTTCAATAAACTCAAAGTATTTCTACTATGATTACAA
>JAZSDJ010000050.1:0-6020 GCA_045531105.1 Eubacteriales bacterium
GGTGTTTTTCTATATCTGCGACTATTTTGACATTTCACCTATGGAGTTTTTCGATATTGATGCAAAAAACCCAACGAAACTAAACGACATCGCAGAAAAGATGAAAGCCTTAACAAACGACCAACTCTCTCTTATAGAAACAATGATAGATAATATGAAATAAAAAAGCAGACACATAGTCTGCTTTTTTTGTTAAAACGCCTTTACTAAATTAAATGCCCAGATTTTATTACTTTTCTTTTTGTCTTTTCTTTTTGCATACTTTTTCTTTTCAGCAAAGAAAAAGTATGGGCATCATAGCAAGTCTTCAATTTTTTTAGCGAGGGAAGTGGCGATTTTATCTGGGTTTTCGTCACACTCAACCATTATACGAATAAGGGATTCAGTTCCCGAAGCGCGCGCCACGACCCTGCCCTTGCCGTCGAGTTGGTGTTTAACCTCGTCGAGCGCTTTTTTGATTTCCTCGCTCTTCAAGAAGTTGAGTTTTTGCTCCTTATTTGCACTTATATTAACAAGCGATTGAGGAGTTTTTTTCATAACAGAGTGCAAAACGGACAGGGGCAAATTCTTTCTTTTCATAAGCGACAAAAGCATAATTGCACTAAGCATACCGTCACCTGTGGTTGAATATTCGCTAAAAATGAGGTGTCCCGACTGTTCTCCACCGAAGGCATAGCCACCAAGAAGCATTTCTTCAAGCACATACCTATCACCAACCCTTGCAGGAATAAAATCTATTCCGTTTTCGCGACAGAACAGTTCAAAGCCGTAATTAGTCATAACAGTTCCGACAACTGTATTTTTCACAAGCGCGCCTCTTTTTTTCATATCATACGCAAGCGACGCCATAATCATATCGCCGTCAACGACCTCTCCTTTTTCGTCAATACACATAATTCTGTCTGCATCACCATCGAAAGCGATTCCTATATCAAGGCGATTTTCGACCACATAGTCGCACATTTTGTCGACATGAACAGAGCCACACCCTTCGTTTACATTCACTCCGTTTGGCTGATTATTACGCATATAGCAAGTCGCTCCGAGCGAGGTAAAAAGTTCCTTTGCCAAATGGCTTGTCGCTCCGTTTGCACAATCTATTGCAAGTTTAAGTCCTTCAAATCGCTCGGGACTTATGCTTTTTAAATATGAAAGGTATTCACCTTGCAGGTCCTCTCTGTCCTCTCTTGTGCCGATTTTTTCGCCCTTAGCAAGGGTTAAAGTGTCGGGATTTGTCGCAAGAGTTTCTATTTTTTCTTCAAGTTCGTCAGCGAGTTTGTAGCCCTCAGCACTAAAAATTTTAATTCCGTTATGCTCAAACGAGTTGTGAGATGCCGAAATCACGATACCTGCATCTGCGTGATGCTTTTTTGTAAGATAAGCAACAGCGGGGGTAGGTAAAACACCCAAATTCACCGCTTTCGCCCCCGAGGCGCAAAGTCCACAAATTATCGCATCGCAAAGCATAGGCGAGGAAAGGCGCGTATCTCTGCCCACAAACACGACACATTCCCTGTTTTGAGGTTTAAGTGTCATAACAGTCGCCGACGCTATTTTCATAGCAAGGCTTGGCGTTAAATCCTCGTTTGCAACTCCTCTTACTCCGTCTGTTCCAAATAATCTTTTCATAAAAAACCTCTCTATTTTGAATTTCAAATCTATCTTTCCCTTTAATAAGACATTAAATTCAAATTTCAAAAAAATGTTCTGTTTCAAGCCTTGATTTTTCGCGCCCTTGGTGATAGAATAAAAAGGAACTATTTTCAAATGAGAAAATCTCGTTTGGATTTAAAAGAGCAATTAAAATCCTTCGCTCTTCATAAAAATCTCATAAATAATTAGATTGTAGGTGATTTTATGATAAAATTTGATATACAGGGTGCAATTTTCGACCTTGACGGAACACTTCTCAATTCAATGGACTACTGGTGTATCGCACCCGCTGTTTTTCTTAAAAATAACGGACTTGAACCTCACGAAAATGTAGGACGCGAATTTTTGGAAAACGGAATGGCTTGGTGTCACGAAAACTGGACAAAAACTCTTGGTCTTACGCTTGATATCGACACAATGCGAGAGCAAATTTACAAGATAATGGAAGACCATTATCGCTCAGATGTGTGCGTAAAAGAGGGCGTTTTTGACATGCTCGACGAACTAAAAAGCAAGGGCGTTAAAATGTGCCTTGCCACAGCGACTGACCGTTATATCGTTGCCGAACTTATAAAGCGCGTCGGACTTGATAAATACTTTAATAAAATCTTCACCTGTTCTGAGGTTGGAAAGGGCAAGCGCTTCCCTCTCATTTACGAAACTGCACTTGAATACCTCGGCACTCCAAAAGAAAAAACTTATATTTTCGAGGACGCATATTATGCCCTTGTCACAGCGCACAAAAATGGCTTTAATACAGTCGGCGTTTACGACAAAAACGTCTTTGTGCCTATCGAACAAATTCTTCCCCTCTGCACTTATTTTCTTGATAAAGATAGCAAATACAAATTCTAATTTGCCAAATAGAAACACACCATACCTTGCTCGGCATGGTGTGTTTTTTGTTTCTTAATACTTCCAGTTGTCCTTAATTAACAGTTTGAAAATTGCGTTACAAACGCCAACTTCGTTTGTCAACTTTGAATTGCCCTGTTTGATTTCCTGAATGTTATCGCCATCAACTTCGCAAAACGCATAAACAATTCTTATAAATCCGTGTTCAAGCGCGTAAAGGTAGTTTTTGCCTGTCGTTTTTTGAGCGAACGCGCCACATTTTGCAATCAATTTCGCCTCTTTCATTACTGACTCAATTAAAAATGTTACGAAATTTGTCCTTCCTTTTTGGTCAAGCGCTTCACCGATTTCGGGAAGTTCTTCCCACGTAAGCGGTGGGAGATTTGCGCCAACGCTTTTTGCGTAACTGTCAAAATACTCTATCACGCTCTCTTTGTCTTCCATTTCTCTTATAAACGAAATTTCATTTGGAGTCGCCAATCCGTCAGTTATGCTTGACGCGATAAGTGCCGTTTGAATTACAAGGTCGAACTTTTTTGCAAGATGGTCCTTGTCCTTTGTGTCAAGAACTTCGCCTGCGTTTTTCAAAACATCAGTCAGAAGTTTTTCAATTTCAACCCTCATGTTTTTTGCATATGTAATTCTTTTCAGATAATGTTCTGTCATATTGAACCTCACAAATTTGTAATGAACTTTTTAAGTTCGTCAAATGAGCCGTTTGGGAATTTTGCAATATCTTCACCCGTTTTGTTAATCAAACAATCTGTCAGCAAGAAAATCTTCATTCCGAGATTTTCTGTAACCATATCTTCTGTAACATCGTTTCCAACCATTACACACTCGCTCGCGTCAAGCCCCGTGTTTTCGAGGATTTCGCGATAATAATCAAGATTTGGCTTTGCAAAGTGCGAATTTTCATAAGAGGTCACATATTCAAACTCATCAAGGTCAAGCCCTGCCCAACGCGCCCTTGCCTTTGTCGCTATTCTTGGAAAAACAGGATTTGTCGCCAAAATTACGCGAAAACCTTTTTCTTTGCAAAGGTCGATAACCTCTTTCGCGCACTTGTTGTAGCCACAGGATTTACTAACGACCTCAAAATCGGTTGCATAGAAGTGTTCAAGATATTTTTCTTCCTCTCTTGCGCCCTCTCCGTAAATTCCACAGAAGGTTGTCCACCATTTGTCCTCGTTTGTGGAACTTCCGTCATTTTTAACCATCGCTTCCGTTCCCTTCCAAATGGCTTTTGGAAGTGTTTCGTCATAGCCACGAGGGGCAAGTGCCTTTACAAGCGCACCAAAATACGCTTTTATAAATAAATCTTGATTCATTGGCAAAAGTGTGCCATCTAAATCAAATAAAATTGCCTTAATCATCTTTTTTGTCCTTTTTTGCCTTTTCTTCTTTGAGTTTGATTTCCCAAAGCAAGCCAAAGCAACCGTTATAAAGGCGCTCGAAAAACTTCTCGTCTTTCGGGTAATCTGTCATTGAAAGGTCCCTTCCTGCCGCTGCGTTGATTATACGGAATGTGTTAATTGTTCCCGCCTTTGACTCAACGAGTTTCAAAAGGCGTACATCGTCAAGCGCATATGAGAACACCTTTTGGCGAATTGATGGAATAACTCCGTCACCATATGGGTAAACGCTGAACGAATCTCCCGACGGAAACGCTTTTCCCGCGTCGGTTTCCTTGAACGGGTCAAGTTCTTTGCGAATTGAATATTGTGTGTAGTAGAAATTATAGCCCCAGTGCAAAAAGCCTTTAAGACCGTACTTGAAAATTTGAGTGCCGATAATTCTGTTTCTTGCCGATGGCATATCAAAGAAACGATTTGAAACAACGCTTGATTGCGCACAGCAGTTGTAGCCCCAAATATCAAAAATTTGCTCGCGCGTAAAATAGTCAACCTTACTTATCGCAACAACTGGGGTTTTTACAAGCCCCTCATTATAAAATTCAGCATTTGAAATTGCATCAATTTGATTACAGCCCTCAATAAGTGGCGAAAGAATAGCGCAAACTTTTCTGTATTGTTCAATGTTGTCAAGCGATGGCTCGTCAGACACATGAAAGAAAAGGTCTTTTTTCTCAAAGCCAATACTTTCAAGTGTTTTTATAACCTCTGGAACAAGAGCGCAAAGAAATTCTTTGTACTCGTCGCAAGTCGCGTCTGTTTCCCAACCGAAAATTCTCTTCTTCTCGCCATCAACTGTGGCAATTACTTTTGGCGCATTCTTCGCACCCCATTGTGTAAACATATGGTTGATTTCAAGGTATTTTATGCCACAATCCCTCGCCATATTTGCATATCTTATAAGATTTGTAAAGTCGAAGAAATATTTTCCGTTTTCAAGAGTTATATCAACAAGTTGAACAGTTGGCCTTTCGCCACCAACCTCAGTGTCAAGAGGGGGTGTGAGTACAGGAGTTAAAATCATATTCATTCCATGCTCACTTGCAAGACGCATATATTTTTCAATAAGAGAAAAATGCTCCTCGCTCAAAGGCTCAACTCCGTGAACTGTCGCTATGCAGTCACAATGAAACCATTGAGTGAAATAAACATCTTGCTCTGGCAAATCAAAAATCTCAATACCGATTTCAATCTCGCTTTGCGCCTCGACTTTTCCGTCCTTCGCAAAAGAAAGCACGATTTTGTGCGCGCACGCAAAATTGCCCCTTGGAATAGTTACCCAAATGGCTTGATTTTCGCCTTTTTTAAGCGTGATTTTTCCGTCGAATGGGAAAAGTGGGTCAGGAAACAAGCCAGGCTTGTAGGTGAGGTAGTTGTCGTCCTCTGTTCCCTCATAGATAGGAAGTTCCGACGGAACATAGCCAACCTTGTAAAATTTGAGGTTTTCAATAGTACTCATAACGAGCATTTCGTACTCTCCCTCTCCCGAGAGGGCAACTTGATACGCAAGTTCTTGGTTTGACGCTCCAATAAGAACAGAAACTTCTTCTCCAAAAATCTTGTCAGGGAAAACTTTCGCCAAATGTGATAATGTCTTTACTTGTAACATAAGCAATCTCCAAAAATGTATTATTTATTTCATTTTAACACATAATAGTTTATATTTCAATATTTTTTGACCACCAAAATTCGACAAACTCGGTGCGGACCGAGAGCCAAACTCCGCATTTGTTTCGCATAGTTGCTTAATTAACCTCGAAGCAATATAATTAAACGGACAATCTCGGTGCGGACTCGGTGCGGACCGAGAGCCAATCTCCGCATTTATTTTGTATTGATTTATCTTTTCGCTCTCCGCACTTCGCATAAAAAAGCACCTCAACCGAGGTGCTTTTTATTATTGTGGTAAATAATATGGAAACTGGGTAAATCTTTCGCAATCGGAATTGTATAGCTCTCCTGCTTCAAATTTATAGCTTTCTTGTATAATTTTCACTTGAATATTTGACAAATCATCAGAGCATAGCGACCTTGGTATTACACAAATATCTCTGAAAGGATCTTCTGCTTCTGAAAATCCCTGCCCCCAAGACACCA
>JAZSDJ010000098.1:0-7224 GCA_045531105.1 Eubacteriales bacterium
CTTGACCTTGAAGATGCTGGCAACGAACCAATGTATGAAAAAGAAGGCTTCCTTGAAATGGGCGTTTCACCACTTCAAGCGCCAGATGTACCTACATATATTACACTTGATTTTGAAAAGGGTATTCCAGTAGCGTTCAATGGCGAGAAAATGAGCGCAAAAGACATCATTCTCGCTCTTAATAAAGTAGGTGGCGAAAATGGTATTGGACTTCTCGACATTGTTGAAAACCGTCTTGTAGGTATGAAATGTCGTGGCGTGTACGAAACCCCAGGTGGAGCAATCCTCTATTTCGCACACAACTACCTCGAAACACTTTGCCTCGACAAAATGACAATGCACGAAAAACAAAAACTCTCAATTACATTTGCAGAACTCGTATATAACGGACAATGGTACACACCACTTCGCGAGGCGCTTAGTGCATTTGTTGATAAGACACAAGAAACAGTAACAGGTAAAGTAAAAATCAAACTTTATAAAGGCAATATGATAAAAGCAGGCGCTTGGAGCGATTACTCACTTTATTCAGAAGAAATCGCAACATTTGGCGAAGATAATGTTTACAACCAAGCGGATAGCGCAGGATTTATCAACCTCTTTGGACTTCCAATCAAGGTTCAAGCGCAAGTAAACGCAAAAAATAACAAGAAATAAGGAAAATAATTATGGAAAAAATGTGGGCGGGAAGATTTGATAAAGCGCTTGATAAAACAGCGGACGACTTCAATTCTTCAATTCATTTTGATAAAAAAATGTACAAGCAAGATATAAAGGGTTCAATGGAGCACGCAACAATGCTTTGCAAGGTTGGTATCTTGACAGAGGAAGAACTTGGTAAAATCACCGAAGGTCTTGCTTCAATTCTTGACGATTTGAATAACGGCACGCTCGCATTCGACGAAAATGCCGAAGACATACATATGTTTGTTGAGGCAGAACTCACTAAAAGAATAGGGGACACGGGCAAAAAACTACATACTGCCCGTTCCCGTAATGACCAAGTTGCGCTTGATTTAAGACTCTATATGCGCGACGAGGTAAACGACATTATATCAATGCTCAAAGAACTCATCTCGGCAATTCTTGAACAAGCGAAAGCGAACAAAGAAACAATAATGCCAGGTTACACTCATCTTCAAAGGGCGCAACCAATTACTTTTGCTCATCATTTGCTTGCTTATTGTATGATGTTCTTGCGTGACATTACAAGATTAAAAGACGCACTCGCAAGAATGAACTATTCACCGCTTGGCTCTTGCGCTCTTGCGGGAACAACATACCCAACAAATCGTGATATGGTAGCCGAAGCACTTGGCTTTGACGGAGTTTGTATGAACTCAATAGACGGTGTTTCCGATAGAGATTACTGCATTGAACTTGAAAGCGCTTTTGCAACAATTATGATGCATCTTTCTCGTTTCAGCGAAGAAATAATTCTTTGGTCGAGTTGGGAATTTAAGTTTGTTGAACTTGACGACTCTTATACGACAGGTTCATCAATTATGCCACAAAAGAAAAATCCTGATATGGCAGAACTTGTAAGAGGTAAAACAGGCAGAGTATATGGTGACCTTATGGCAACACTGACAATGCTTAAAGGTATTCCACTTGCTTATAACAAAGATATGCAAGAAGATAAAGAGGCAATATTTGATAGTACAGAAACTGTCAAAAAATGTCTTGGCGTATTCATTCCTATGGTTGCTACAATGAAATCCATCAAAGAGAATATGTACAACGCATCTAAAAAAGGTTTTATTAACGCAACAGATTTGGCAGACTACTTAACAAAACGAGGAATACCATTTAGAACCGCTTATAAAATAGTAGGAACAATAGTAGGTAAATGCGTTAAAGAGAATATTACTCTTGATGAAGTACCTCTTGAAGAATACAAAAAACATTCTGAAATTTTCGCACCTGACCTCTATGATGAAATTTCTCTTGAAACTTGTATTAAAAAGAGAATTTCAAAGGGTTCAACAGGCTACGATTCAGTAAATGAGCAGATTAAATATGTCGAAGGATTTTTGAAATGAAAACAAAAATTTTTATAGATGGTAAAGCGGGTACAACAGGACTTCGCATTGAGCAAAGACTTTCATCTCGTGACGATGTTGAAATTTTGTCCTTGCCAGAAGAACTTCGTAAAGACCCAACCGCTCGCAAGCAAATGCTTAATAGTGTAGATGTGGTTTTCCTTTGCTTGCCAGACCAAGCCGCAATAGAAGCGGTGTCAATGATAGAAAACGAAAATGTAGTTGTTATTGACGCATCAACTGCACATAGAACAAATCCTGATTGGGCATACGGCTTTGCAGAACTCGGGTCAGAATTTGAAGAAAAAATAATAAATAGTAAGCGTATCGCAGTTCCAGGCTGTCATGCAAGTGGATTTATAGCCCTTGTTTACCCACTTATAAAAAGTGGTATTCTTCCAAAGGAAACACTTTTAAGCGCCCATTCTTTAACTGGTTATAGTGGTGGTGGAAAAGGAATGATTGCTGACTACGAAAATGCAGACAGAGATACCTTGCTTGACGCGCCAAGACAATATGGTATTGCACAAAAGCATAAACACATTCCTGAAATGGTAAAAATCACAGGACTTGAAAAAGCGCCTGTTTTCTGCCCAATCGTTGCAGATTTTTACTCTGGAATGGAAGTTACAGTTCCACTTTTTAAAGATCAACTTAACTATGGCGGAATTGAAGAAATAAAACAAATTTATAAAGACCTCTATAATTCACCTATCATTTCATATAACGAAGCGAACGACGAGAGTGGTTTTCTTTCAGCCACAAAACTCGGTGGCAAAGACTCAATGTCAATAGAGGTTTATGGAAACGACGACAGAATTATCCTCGTCGCAAGATATGACAATCTCGGCAAAGGTGCGTCAGGCGCTGCTGTTGAGTGCTTGAATATCAAACTCGGTTGCGAAAAAACCAAAACTTTGGAAATATAATTCAATTAGGAGAAGAAATGAAACTTATCGAAGGTGGTGTATGCTCAGCACAAGGCTTCTTGGCAAGTGGCGAACACTGTGGAATTAGAAAAAATAAAACAAAAAAAGACCTTGCACTTATATATTCCGAAAAAAAGGCAAGTGTTGCGTGTGTTTATACAACAAACAAAGTAAAAGGCGCACCACTTACTGTTACAAAGCAAAATATTGCAAACGGCTACGCACAAGCAATAATTTGTAATAGTGGCAACGCAAACACCTGTAACGCTGACGGAATTGAAGTTGCAAACGCAACTTGTGAAGCGCTTGCAAAAGAACTTAAAATAGATAAAACAGATGTCGTAGTTGCATCAACAGGTGTTATAGGTCAACCTCTTGATATCACTCCTATTGTGAACGCTATTCCAACTCTTATCAGCGAACTTGGAAAGAATAATAGCGAAGATGCAGCGGAAGGAATTATGACAACCGATACAAAACTCAAACAAGTTGCAGTAAGTTTTGAAATCAATGGAAAAGAGTGCAAAATAGGTGGCATTGCCAAAGGCTCTGGAATGATTCATCCAAATATGGCAACAATGCTCGTGTTTATCACAACCGACTGTAATATCAGCCCTGAAATGCTTCAAAAGGCACTTTCCTCTGACATAAAAAACACATTTAATATGGTAAGCGTTGATGGTGATACCTCAACAAACGATATGGTAACAGTTATGGCTAATGGTATGGCTCAAAACGATCTTATCAGTAAAGAGGGTGAGGCTTTCAATACCTTTATGAAAGCGTTAAACACAATTACAGTAAACCTCTGTCGCAAAATTGCCGCTGACGGAGAGGGCGCAACAAAACTTCTCGAATGTGAAGTAAGTGGTGCAAAAGATGAAGAAAACGCAAAAACAATCGCAAAGAGCATAATTTGTTCATCTCTTGTAAAAGCCGCAATGTTCGGCTCTGATGCGAACTGGGGAAGAATACTTTGTGCAATAGGTTACAGTGGCGCTGATGTCGATGTAAACAAAGTAGATGTATCATTTAAGTCAACAAAAGGCGAAATCCTTGTTTGCAAAAACGGAGCGGGAGTTGACTTCTCAGAAGAAATCGCAAAAGAAATCCTTCTTGAAGACGAAATCACAATCGTTGTTAAACTCGGTGATGGAAATGCTCAAAGCACCGCTTGGGGGTGTGACCTCACATATGATTATGTAAAAATAAACGGAGATTATAGAACATAATGTCACTTAATATTACAAACAGTCAACGCGCTGAAATTTTAACGCAAGCGCTCCCATATATTCAGAAGTATTATGGAAAAGTAGTAGTTGTAAAGTATGGCGGAAACGCAATGATAAACGAAACCTTAAAAGAGCAGGTTATGGAAGATATTGTGCTTTTGCACCTTATAGGTGTTAAGGTTGTACTTGTTCATGGTGGTGGACCTGAAATTACCGATATGCTCAAAAAAATCGGCAAGGAAAGCGTTTTCCTAAACGGACTTAGAGTAACTGATAAAGAAACTGCCGATGTTGTTCAAATGGTACTCGCAGGCAAAATTAATAAAAGCCTTGTAAATCTTCTTCAAATCAATGGTGGCGCAGCGATAGGTCTTTCTGGTCTTGATGGACATATGATTGAAGCAGATATGAAAAACGAAGAACTTGGTTATGTTGGAAAAATCACAAATGTAGATGTAACTCCAATTACCGACCTTCTTGAAAAGAACTATATTCCTGTTGTTTCAACTATTGGTTGTGACAATAAAGGAAATGTTTATAATATCAATGCAGATACTGCGGCCGCTTATATAGCAGGTAAAATGAAAGCGGAAAGACTTCTTACAATGACAGATATTGCAGGTATTTTGAAAGATAAAGACGACCCTTCGTCAATCATTCCTTGTGTAGATATTCCAGAGGCTAAAAAACTCTTTGAGACAGGTGTTATCTCGGGTGGAATGATACCAAAGGTTGAATGCTGTATCGAAGCAATCGAACATGGCGTTGAAAAGGTAACTATTTTGGACGGACGCGTTCCTCATGCGTTGCTTATTGAAATGCTTACCGACGAAGGCGCTGGTACAATGGTAATCAAGGAAAAGAAATAAAATGAATAACTCAAAAAACATAGATAAGCAATATGTAGCAAATACATACGCACGATTTGACCTTGAAATCGTAGATGGAAAAGGCTCGAAGGTGTACGACGAAAATGGAAAAGAGTACATTGACCTTGCAACAGGTATTGCAGTAAATACATTCGGTGTTGCAGATGAAGAATGGACTCGCGCAGTTAGTGAACAACTAACTAAATTTCAACACACCTCGAACCTTTATTATTCCTCACCTTGTGCAATTCTTGCTAAGATGCTTTGTGAGCGCACAGGCGCAAAAAAAGTGTTCTTTGGCAACTCTGGTGCAGAAGCAAACGAGTGCGCTATAAAAGTGGCAAGAAAATGGGCGCAAGACACCAAGGGAGAGGGTGATTACACAATAATCACACTCAAAAACAGTTTTCACGGAAGAACAATAACAACTCTTATGGCAACAGGACAAGATGTTTTCCATAAGGATTTTGGACCATTCCCACAAGGCTTCGCTTATGCAGAAGCGAATAACATTGATAGCGTAAAAGAAATTGTAAAAAGCCAAAAATGTTGTGCTATTATGATGGAAATGGTACAAGGTGAAGGTGGAGTTCTGCCACTTGATAAGGACTTCGTTAAGGATTGCGCTAAAATAGCAAAAGAAAACGACCTTCTTATAATCGCCGATGAGGTTCAAACAGGAAACGGAAGATGTGGCACGCTTTATGCCTTTGAACAATTTGATATTACACCCGATATTGTGTCAACCGCAAAGGGACTTGGTGGTGGCTTGCCAATAGGCGCTACAATGCTTTTTAAAAAAGTAGAAAATACTCTTAATGCAGGCTCTCATGGTTCTACATTTGGCGGAAATCCAATCGCTTGTGCAGGAGCAATAAATATAATTTCAAGACTTGATGAAAAAACACTTGATGGCGTAAAAGAACGCTCAAAGTATATCTTTGACACATTAAGTGGCGCAGAAGGAATAAAAAGCGTTACAGGTCTTGGGCTTATGATAGGCATCGAAACCGAAAAAGATAGCACACAAGTTTTAAAAGCGTGTATAGAAAAAGGGATTTTGCCTATAAAAGCGAAAACAAAAATTCGTTTACTTCCAGCGCTTAATATTCCAATGGAAGACCTTAAAATCGCCATTGACATAATCAAAGAGTGTGCAAAAGGAGAATAAAATGAACTTCTTAAAAGGAAAAGACTTTTTAAAACTTCTTGATTTCACATCAGAAGAAATTGAAAAACTTATAAATCTTGCAAGTGACCTCAAAGCAAAAAAGAAAAATGGAGAGACTCACGAATATTGCAAAGGCAAAAACATCGCTCTTATATTTGAAAAGACAAGCACTCGTACTCGTTGCAGTTTTGAAGTTGCAGCGCATGACCTTGGAATGCATGTTACATACCTTGACCCAACAGGCTCTCAAATTGGCAAAAAAGAAAGCATTGCAGATACGGCCCGTGTCCTTTCCTCAATATATGACGGAATAGAGTATCGTGGCTATGGACAAGAAATTGTTGAGGAACTCGCAAAATACTCAAAAGTTCCAGTATGGAATGGTTTGACAAACGAATTTCATCCAACTCAAATTCTCGCTGACTTTCTTACAATAAAAGAGCATTTTGGCAAATTAAAGGGAATTAAGTTTGTGTATATGGGTGACGCTCGCTTTAATATGGCAAATTCACTTATGGTTGGTTGTGCAAAAATGGGACTTGACTTTGTCGCTTGCGCTCCTGAAAAATATTTCCCAAATGCAGAACTTACCGAAGAGTGTAAGAAAATCGCAAAAGAAAATGGTGGTTCAATTACATTTGAAACAAACCCAGATGTAGCCGTTAAGGGTGCAAATGTAATCTACACAGATGTGTGGGTTTCAATGGGTGAACCAACAGATGTTTGGGCACAAAGAATTGATGACCTTGGACCTTACCAAGTAAACAAAGCAATAATGGAAAAGGCTGATAAAAATGCCGTATTTATGCACTGCCTCCCCGCTTACCATGACCTTAAAACAACAATAGGTAGAGAAATGGGAGAGCGCTTCGGCAGAGACGCAATGGAAGTAACAAACGAGGTGTTTGAAAGCGAACAATCCATTGTCTTTGAAGAGGCTGAAAATAGAATGCATACTATTAAGGCAGTTATGCTCTCAAC
>JAZSDJ010000157.1:0-8116 GCA_045531105.1 Eubacteriales bacterium
TATGACCCTCTGCTTGTAAGGCAGATGCTCTCCCAACTGAGCTATGCTTCCATTTGGTTTTGTCCTGTGCGACGGTTATGATTATATCACAGTAAAAATTGTTTGTCAACACCTTTTTTGAAAATTTTTTAATTTTTTTCAAAAAGTTTAAAAACGCCTTATTTGACCGTTGTTTACTCAATTTTATTGTATGCATTTTAGTTTTGTTTGACAAAACACTACATATATGATAAAATAATATAAAACAAGTTGTTAGGGGAGGGCTTTATGAAAAAAATAATTTATATGATTGTTTGTGTTATTTTAAATGTTATTGCGATAATTCTTTTTCGCGAATATTTAATTATTTCAAGCGCCTCTGCAACCGCTATTATAGCGATGATTTTGTTGGCATTTTGGACTTGGCATTTTAACACGGCAACTCAAAATGGATTTGAACCGAATGTTGGAAGCGCTGACTTGTCACCTGATGAATGTGATAAAATCAGCAAGTGTATTGCAACAATATCATATGGTACAATTCCGTTTTTAATTCCTTTTATGTTCTTTTTCGAGGACAATGTAAAACTTATCGCTCCTTGGATATTGGCATCGGCAGTTGTTTTGGTTGGCATATTTTATTTTCGCTTGCGTTACGGCAAATCCGTAAAGACTCGAATTGAAACTGAAATGGCAGAAAAAGAAGCACAAGAAAAACGCGAAAGAGAATAATATGATTAAGAACATACTTAAAAAAATTATCTATATAGTTTTACTATTATATCTTTTAATGATGTTTGCAGGGATTATTGCTTCGGGGGCAGTAATTGCGATAGTTTTTGCTGTTTTAATCGCTGGTTATGTAATCACAATGCTCATTTCTATCAAAAGTGCGCGAAAACTCGAAAAATTAAGGGAAAAGGTTTTGCTTGATTGTGATTATGTCATAGAGAAAAAAGATAAACCTCTTTTACATGTAATGATAGCGAATTTGCCGTTTTACTATGTTTATTTTGCGTTTTCGCTACTTCCTATGGATTTTCCGGCGCTTTGGCTTATCGCAGGACTTCCTTGTTGCTTAATTTCTGCACTTCGCCCTTTAAACAAAAACTATCAGGTTTACAACTTCATAACAAACAAATCGAAACTTTATTGGTGGTTGCAAGTTATTCTTGCTTTCGTTATTTGGATTGTCGGCAGAATGATTATACATGCAATAATATAGTAATAAACTGACTAAATCGCGAAAAATAAGTGAAAAATATTGACATAAATTTTTAAAAGGTGTATAATCTTTTCATAAGGGAGTAGCCTTCGCTTTGCGATTGCAAGTCATCATCACGATTAGTTATCTAATCTGGTTTGCAAGTAATTGGCAAGACTTAAAGTACACAAGGGGTGCTAAGTCTTGCTATTTTTTTATCAAAACATTAAAAGGCAAATCCCCAAAAGGAGAAAAAATGGAATTTTATCAAAAACCAATCGAACAGGTCTTATCTGACCTTGGAACAAATGCCGAAAACGGTCTTGACTCGGCAGAGGCAAAATCGCGTTTAGAGAAAAATGGTCCTAATGAACTCGCAAAGAAAAAGCCAAAAACAATGGTAAGACGCTTCTTTGAACAGTTCAAAGATGTAATGATAATAATTCTGCTTGTTGCAGCGGTTATTTCGTTCGTTATGGCTTGCATTGAAGGACACGAATTTTTTGAGCCTATCTTGATTTTACTTATTGTTGTAATTAACGCGGTAATGGGAGTTATTCAAGAGAATAAGGCGGAGAAGGCGCTTGAAGCCTTGCAGAATATGTCAGCCCCAAAATCCCGTGTAATTCGTGACGGAGTTGAGCAAATTATTGAGTCCTCTGAACTTGTAGTTGGCGATATTATTCGTCTTGAAGCAGGAGATTTCATACCCGCTGATGCACGACTTATCAAAAGCGTAAGTTTAAAGAGTGAGGAAAGCGCGCTCACAGGAGAGAGCGTACCAAGCGAAAAAGATGCAAGCGCTCAGGTTGGAGACAAAGCCCCTATCGGTGATAGAACGAATATGATTTATTCGGGCTGTTCAATCACTTATGGTACTGCGTTGGCTGTTGTAACCGCGACAGGAATGAACACTGAAATGGGTAAAATCGCAACTCTTCTTCAAGGAGAGGGTGACTCACAAACTCCACTTCAACAAAAACTTGCACAACTTGGAAAATATCTCGGATTTTTGGCGATTGGTGTATGTGCAATAATTTTCTTGGTAGGTTTTATCAACGGAAACGATATAATGAACCTTTTCATGACTGCTATTTCACTTGCGGTGTCGGCAATCCCCGAGGGACTTCCCGCTATTGTAACGATAGTCCTTTCAATCGGCGTTACAAGACTTGCAAAGAAAAACGCAATCATTCGTCGCCTGCCAGCGGTTGAAACACTTGGTGGAGCGTCAATTATTTGCTCCGACAAAACAGGAACTCTTACACAGAATAGAATGACGCTTGTAAGGGCTTACCTTGACGATGGCGATATAACGGAAGAAATTAATGAACAAAACAGCGAAAGTATTCGCAAGTTACTCACATATGGTACACTTTGTTGTGATGGTGCAATAAGCGTCGAGGGTGACAAGGTAACCCACATGGGAGACCCAACAGAAACAGCGATTATTTACGCATCGTACAAAAATGGATTTTTACAATCCGAACTTAACGAAAAGTACAAACGAATTGCTGAAATCCCGTTCGATTCCGACAGGAAACTTATGACAAGTGTCAATATAATTGACGGAAAAATGACCGTAATTGTAAAAGGCGCTTTTGACGTTATGGCATCTCGTTGTGTCAGTGGAAATATTGAAAAAGCAAGGAAAGTAACAAATGAAATGAGTGCGGGCGCGCTTCGTGTTCTTGCAATCGGTTATAAAATAATAGACACTCTCCCTGACGAAATAACAACAGAAACTCTTGAAACAAACCTTACCTTTATGGGACTTGTTGGAATGATAGACCCACCAAGACCTGAGGCAAAAGAAGCGGTTAAAACTTGTCTTGCAGCGGGTATTCGTCCTATTATGATTACAGGTGACCATGTAGTAACCGCGTCTGCAATCGCAAAAGAACTTGGCATTTTAAGCGCAGGTCAAAGGGCGATTACAGGAACAGAACTTGACGCAATGTCTGAGGAAGAACTTGACAAAGTGGTTGAGGAAATTTCAGTTTACGCTCGCGTATCACCTGAAAATAAGATAAGAATTGTAAAGGCGTGGCAAAAGAAAGGTCAAGTTGTTTCAATGACTGGTGACGGAGTAAATGATGCACCTGCCCTTAAAGCGGCAGATATTGGTTGTGCAATGGGTATTACAGGAACAGATGTAGCAAAAGGCGCTGCCGATATGACTCTTGCCGATGATAACTTCTCAACAATCGTTGATGCTGTAAAAGAGGGTAGAGGCATTTACGCAAATATCAAGAAAGTAGTAGGATTTTTGCTCGGCACAAACATAGGCGAGGTAATAACAGTATTTATCGCTATGCTTATTTGCCAAGTATCACCACTTCTTTCAATGCAACTTTTGTGGATTAACCTTATCACAGACTCACTCCCTGCAATCGCACTTGGAATGGAACCTGTTGAAAAGGACATAATGACAAAACGACCAAGACCAAAAACGGAAGGCTTATTTGCACACGGTTATGGCGTGAGAATAATTCTTCAAGGCGTTATGTTCGGCTTGCTCGCCCTTGGCGCATTCTTTATCGGCAATGGTGGATTTACAGTAGTAGAGGGTAGTTCAGAACTCACACAAGGTAGAACCCTTGCGTTTATGGTTCTTGCACTTTCACAAGTAGTTCAAGCGTTTAATATGAGAAGCGAACATTCGATTTTCAAAATCGGACCATTTACAAACAAAACACTCAATAAAGCGTCACTTGTGTCGATAGTTCTTATGGCATTCGTGCTTTTCACCCCTGGCGTTCAAGATGCATTCGCACTCACATACTTGCCATGGCATATGTATCTTATAGGATTAGGTCTTGTATTCGTGCCAACAGTAATTATGGAAATTGCAAAAGTGCTAAACATTATTTCTCACAAGGAATAAATCATAATAAAAAAGAACAGATGGCTGACCACCTGTTCTTTTTTGTATTTAATTAGTTCTTTTTTGAAAGTTTCTTCGGTTCAAAATCTTGAAGTGGTGCTAAAAAGCCATTGTCACGAAGTCGGTTTTCTATAAGGTCAAGAATTTGTTCACTCTCCGCACTTACTGTGTGATAGTGATAGCCCGAAGTTACATTTTTGAGAAGGCTTGATTTTCCCGTCGCTATATCATTTAAAAACTCTTGAACATCAACTCTTGATTTGATATTCATCTTCGCGTTTACTTCGCCATAACTTCTATGATAAATAAATACATCTACGACACAACCACCAGCATCAACGATTGACAAAAGTTCTTTTTCTGTGTCCTCGTCGCTGTGATGTACCTTGAAAACTCTCTCAAAAAGAGCGCTTTTTTGAAGTATATAACCACGAGCAAGGGCCAAAATGTTGTGACCTTGTGCGCGTAGAAGTGCCACATCTCCAACGATAATTTGACGGCTTACACCAAGTTCTTTTGCAAGAGCGCTGGCGGAGAGTTGCTTCTCGGCAGTTTCTAAACGATTAAGTATTTCTAATCTTCTTTGTTCCGCATTCATTTTATTCACCTTAAATTGCGTGTAGATTTTTGAGCGACAAATCAAGAATAGGAGACGAGTGAGTAAGCGCCCCACTTGAAATGAAATCGACTCCAAGGTCGGTGAGTTTTGCAATGTTTTCCTTTGTTACATTTCCAGAAACTTCAACCTCGGCTCTACCATTTATAAAGTCGATTGCTTTTTTCATTTCTTCGTGGCTCATATTGTCAAGCATAATGATATTTGCCCCAGCCTCAATAGCCTCGACAACCATATCATAATTTTCGACTTCAACCTCAATTTTGCGAACGAAAGGAGCGTATTCCTTTGCCATTAAAACGGCTTGACGAACACTGCCCGCCGCTCCTATGTGGTTGTCTTTCAAAAGAACACCATCAGAGAGGTTGTATCTGTGATTTGTGCCACCACCAATACGAACGGCATATTTTTCAAAAATTCTGTTGTTAGGAGTTGTTTTTCTTGTGTCAAGAAGTTTTGTCTTTGTTCCACTTAATAAAAGCGCAACTTGTCTTGTATATGTAGCGATACCACTCATTCTTTGCATATAGTTAAGAGCGGTGCGCTCGCCAGACAAAAGAACGCGAATATCTCCTCGAACCTTTGCAATAAGTTGTCCTTTTTTAATTTCATCGCCATCATTTGCGAAAATTTCAAATTCTGTTTTATCATCAAGTAGAGTAAATACTCTTGTAAATACTTGCATACCACAAAGAATACCATCTTCTTTGCAAATGAGGTCAACCTCACCCAAAGTTGCGCTCGGCATAACACTGTTTGTAGACACATCTTCACTTGTAATATCTTCACGAAGAGCGCTCAAAATAAGTGGGTCTACTTGTAATTTCAAAGTTGCTTCATCAAACATTTTTCTGTCTTCCTTTAATTTCATTCTTAAATTTTTTACGCGGTTCATTTCGTCAAGAACTAATTTTTTATAAAGTTTTTCAACCGAACTTGCATCTTTATAAAATTCAAAATCAATTCCTTCAAAAGCATCTTTTAAAGAGTGCTTTTCGCTCGTGTCAGCCATCATATCAAAAGATGCCCTCTTTGCAAACACAAGACTTTCAAGAAGCGAATTGCTTGCAAGTCTGTTCTTTCCGTGAACGCCATTGCACGCAGTTTCACCAATCGCATAAAGACGCTTCATAGAGGTCTTACTTTGGTGATTTACCTCAATTCCGCCCATAAAATAGTGTTGGGCAGGAACAACAGGAATACACTCCTTTGTTGCATCATAGCCGCTTTCTTTGCAGTGAGCGACAATATTTGGAAAGTGCGACAAGAGTTCGTCTTTTGGAATAGTGCGAAGGTCTTCCCATACATGTTGAGTCTTGTCCTTTTCCATTTGATTGTGAATTGCTTTTGTCAGGCGGTCACGAGGGAGAAGTTCGTCAACAAATCTTTCCATATTCTTGTCGTACAGAAGCGCACCTTCACCACGAACAGACTCTGAAATGAGAAAACTTCTGTCCTTAGGACCTTCAACGAAAAGAGTTGTCGGGTGAATTTGAACATAGTCTATATTTTTTAGTTTTACACCATGACGAATTGCGATAGCGAGCGCATCACCTGTCAAGTGGGGGTAGTTTGTAGAGTGCTTATAAAGCCCACCAACGCCACCAGTTGCCAAAACAGTATAGTCACACATTACAGTTTCAATCTTGCCATTTTCAAGCCTTAAAATAGCGCCAAAGCACTCATTGTTTTTCGCTACAATATCAACAAGAGTTGTATTTTCAAGAAGTATTACATTGTCAAGTTCCAAAACTCTTTGTAGTAAAGTTTTTGTTATTTCTTTACCCGTGATATCTTTGTGATAAAGAATACGATTGCTTGAATGTGCGCCCTCTTTTGTGTAAGCCAAAGAGCCATCTTTGTTGCGATTGAAACAAACGCCATAAGATAAAAGGTCGTTTATAACATCAGGCGAGGAATTTATCATAATAGATACGCTCTCTTTGTCGTTTTCGTAATGCCCAGCCTTTAAAGTATCGTCAAAAAACGACTGAAAATCGTCCTTGTCACGAAGTGCGCAAATTCCGCCTTGTGCAAGAAACGAATCGCTCTTTTCAGCGCTTGATTTTGTGATAATGGTTATTTTTTTGTCTCTTGGTAAGTTAAGGGCACAATAAAGCCCCGAACAACCTGTGCCGACAATTAAAATATCAGTTTTCATTATTGCCTCAGTATATTATGTTTCTTTTTGCGGTATCATTGTAGCACAAAAAAATCGACTTGACAAGACATATGTCAAAATATTTTTGAATAATTTTTTCAAAAGCCTTGACATAGGCAATTTTATATAGTAAAATTATGTAAATTTTTACAATTTTCGAGAAAATTTAGGAGAACAAATGCTCACTACCGAACAATTACAAAAAGAAATTTTGAGGTTAAAAAAAGAAAAGGATGTTGTAATACTTGCTCACGCATATCAAACTCACGATATTGTGGAGATTGCAGATTTTGTTGGAGACTCATTCGGCCTTAGCGTTCAAGCCCAAGACGCACCTCAAAAAAATATACTTATGTGTGGAGTTCGCTTCATGGCGGAAACTGCCAAAATCCTCTCACCTGATAAAAAGGTAATTCTTTCTCACCCAGAGGCAACTTGCCCTATGGCGGAACAACTCACTGTGAAAGAACTTAAAGAATTAAGAGCGAAATACCCAAATCACGCAGTTGTTGCATACATAAACACAACATCAGAATTGAAAACCCTTTGTGATGTTTGCGTTACCTCGGCATCGGCACTTAAAATTGTTAAGGAAATTCCCGAAAAAGATATTTTGTTTATTCCTGATTGCAACCTTGGCTCTTGGATTGCTGAAAAAGTCCCTGAAAAGAACTTCGTGTTTATAAAAGGTGGTTGCCCAATTCACACAAGAATAACAGAAAAAGATGTTTTGAGAGAAAGAAAAAATCATCCTAATGCACTCTTGCTCGTTCACCCTGAATGTATAAGCGATGTTACAAAACACGCAGACTTTGCAGGAAGCACAACTGCGATTATGTCGTATGTTGCAAAGAGCGACGCGAAGGAATTTATCATAGGAACAGATAATAGCATAGTTCAGCACCTCGGCTTTGAATTCCCAGACAAGAAATTTTATAAACTCTCTAAAATTTGTGTATGTCACGATATGCGCTTAACAACTCTAACAGATGTTTATAACTGCCTTGTCGGAGAGGGTGGCGAGGAAATTGTCCTTGATGAAAGCACCTATGACGGCGCGAAAAGATGCATTGATAATATGCTCAAATATGGTGGCTAATCAACGCTTAATAAAAAGGAACGGATTTTCCGTTCCTTTTTTGATTATTTATTTACCCTTTTAAGAAAGTCTACGACTTCATCGTGGGTTGGAATTGAACTCGATGCACCTTTTTTTGAAACAGTCAAACTTCCAGTCGCATGACCGAATATGCAAGAGTCATAGATGTC
>JAZSDJ010000184.1:0-6036 GCA_045531105.1 Eubacteriales bacterium
CAGAAGACACAATTATTATCATTGGAGATATTCGTTGATGAGCCTCTTCTATTGCAAACATAATGCCCGAAATTGGCGCGCCAGTTGCTGTTGAAAATCCCGCGCAAGCACCACCTGTCATTGAGTATCTGTCCCACGCTCTTCTCTTTTTTGCCATTGTATAAACAGTTCCACGACCTATTGCTGTACCCATTTGAACAGATGGTCCTTCGTTACCAAGAGGAACGCCTATTAAGAAAGTTGAAAGCGACAAGAAAAAGGTTCCTATTAGGTTTCGCAACCATTTAAATGTAATTATTCCACGAAGAATACCTATTGATGTAGGTATTCCACCACCTTTAAGGTTGGGGGTTTTTTTATAAATGTACGCAATAATCCATGAAAATCCAAAAAGTGCAATTATCACAATCGGTACAAAATACAAATGCTCTCTTAAAAGCGCATACCCTTTTTGAGAAAATTCAATTATATATGAAGCGCAAACTTTATAAAGAGTAACTGCAACTGATGTCAAAATTCCTGTTATTGAACCAAAAACAAATGCAGGACATATCAAATTTATAAAGTAATTTTTATATTTTTTCATCATTAATCCTAATTTCAAAATTATAGTAAGTATATTTTATCATAATTTCACATTAAAATCAATAGTAAAAAAGAAAGCCTAACATAGTTAGGCTTCTTGATTTTATCTGTTAAGAATAAGTTTTGTAAGTTCGATAGGGTCAACGATTTTATTGCCTTTATATACACGCATATTTCCAGATGCGATTTCGTCAATAAGAATGACTTCTCCATTGTTGTATCCGAATTCAAACTTAATGTCCCAAAGGTCAAGACCGATTGTTTTAAGGTCATCCGCTACAATCTTTGTGATTGCAAGAGTTTGTTTCTTCATGCTTTCAAACATTTCAGGTGTCATTACTTTAAGTGCAGCAAGTCCTTCTCCTGTTACAAGTGGATCGCCCTTTTCGTCGTTTTTGAATGTACATTCAACATATCCGCCTTCAAGTGGTGTTCCATCTTTAATATATTCGCCATATCTACGAATGAAACTTCCTGTTGCAACAAGACGGCAAATAACTTCAAGTCCATTTCCACCAAGGTCTTTACCAAAGCACTCCGCTGGGAGAACTTCCATCATTGCGTTTTCAACATCTGCATTTACATAGTGAGTTTTAATTCCTGCTTTTTTGAGAAGATCAAAGTAGTAAACAGATGTTCTAAGGTTCGCCTTACCAATACCTTCTATTTTAAGACCAACTGAGTTCTCACCTGGATCAAATACTCCATCTTTTCCTGTGCAATCGTCCTTGAATTTAAGCATTACATTGCCATTTTCAAGAGCATAAACATCTTTTGTCTTTCCTTCGTAAACCTTTTTCATTATTGTTACCTCTTTTTTTAACAAATTTTACAAGAAGATAATATCATACTTTTTTATAAAATTCAATATTTTTCTTGCATAAATTTTCAAAAAATTTCAAGCAAATATTTGTGATATTTTTGTGCAATTTTCATATTCCCAAAAACGCGCCGTCATTTAAAAGTTCTTGTTGTAGTTCTTTTATATCAATTTGACGGGTTGTTATGCCTTTTTTTATCGCTTGGGCGATTGCTGTGCCTGCTCCTTGTCCTATTGTGCAAACGGTTGGCATTGTTCGATACGAGGCTTGCGATGCGTGATCCGAAGAAATACACCTTCCCGCAACGAGCATATTATCTATACCTTTTGGGACAAGAGACCTATATGGTATTGTATAATACTCGCCCTTTTTAAAATAATATAGACTTGTACCTATTCCTTCGGGATTATGAATATCAATTTCATAATTGCAAGATGCGATTGCATCGTCAAATTTTATGCAATTTTTACAATCATTTTCTGTTAAGACATAATCGCCTATAATTTTTCGGCTTTCGCGAACGCCAATTTCCATAGCGGTTGACATAAGAAAACTTTGCTCCATACCATCGGCATGCTTTTTAATGAAATCATATATTTCGAAAACTTGTTTTCGGGCAACAATTTCAGCCTCTGAAAAATCAAATGGGTCAGTTGGATTTTTCTTAATTACTCTTGTAGTATTAAAATGAAGAACATTTTTTATTGGTGTACTAAAAACAAGAATATTTTCTCTCGGAATTGAAATTTCACCATTTTCAAGACTTTTTGCATATTCTTGTTGAAGTTTTGTGTTACTTTTATAAAATGCTTCTGCATCAACATTTCCTACTCTAAAACATAATGTCATTGGTTGACACAAATTATCGCCTTCTCTTCCAAGCAAAGTTGGGCAGTTAGCAAGATACGAAAGTTGTGCATCTCCTGTTGCATCTATGTAATAGTCAGCAAAGAGTTCTACTTCTTTCCCCCTCGCCAAAAATTTAAGTGATTTTATTTTTTCATCTTCTTTTACTACATTAGATAAATATGTATGAAAAAGCAAATCTACGCCCGCTTCTTCGAGCATTTCATTAAGCAAAAATTTCAGTTCTTCTTCAAGGAAACTTTGAGAGTATTTAAGCGCGTTCTTTTCTTCTAATTTTTCGCATATTTCCTTGAAAATACCCGCTGAGATATCTACTCTTTTTTCATCAATATAAGTCCAATATTGCATAAAAGGATTTACAAGACAATTTGTCGCAGCGCCACCCAAGCAATTACTTTTTTCGACAAGCAGAACACTTGCTCCGTGTCTTTTCGCAGAGAGTGCTGATGCAACTCCTGCAAAGCCTCCACCTACTACTATTAAATCATATTTATTCATAATTTACCCTAATAATGTGTCTGTAATTAACATAATACAAAATCCCGCCAAAAGCGCATAAGTTGCTCCTCTTTGGCTACCATGTGCGTGTGTTTCAGGTATCATTTCATCGCTTATTACATAAAGCATTGTTCCACCAGCGAAAGCAAGAGCAAACGGCAAAATCACCGATGCTATACTAACTGCAAAGTAACCTATAAGCGTGCCTAATACTTCAATAACGCCTGTAAGGGCTGCCAATAGGAATGTTTTTCTTGGTTTCACTCCTGCCGAAAGCATTGGTGCAATAATCACCATTCCCTCTGGAATGTTTTGCAAGGCAATTCCACCTGCTATAACAAGCGCTTGCGTAGTGTTTCCCGAACCAAATCCAACGCCTGCCGCTATTCCCTCGGGGAGATTATGAATCGCAATAGCCGTAACAAACAAAAGAACTTTGCTCAACTTTGAATCGTTATGACATTCCATGTCCGCTCCTGCAAGTTTATGCAAGTGAGGAACAAGTTTATCAATCAAATTCAAAGCAACAGCACCGACAAAAATACCCACTACTGTGATTATTAAACCATATTTTCCGCCATAATCCAACGATGGCACAATAAGTCCCAAAACCGCTGCCGAAAGCATAACTCCTGCTGCAAAAGACATAACTATATCTGAGAATTTATGAGATATATTTTTAAACGCAAATCCTATTATTGCGCCTATAACAGTAGCTCCACCAACGCCAAGCGCTGTCAACAAAACCATTTGCATAATCATCACCTCTTATATTATTTTAACATAATATAATTTCTATGTCAATTAAGTTTTATTTTACATTTTTATATTGCATCAAAAAGCGAGTGCTAATAGCGCCCGCTTTTATTAAGTATTATTCTTTACTTTTGAACAATGCAAGGAAGTCAGCCCATGATTTCTTTTTAATTACAAACCAGAAGAGTGAGAATCCACCAGCACCAGCCACTACAACAGAGCCAGCAACAATTCCAACAACTGCTCCTGCACCAAGTCCACCCTCATATACTACTGTTGCGATATCTACATATCCACAAGCACTACATGTGCGTGTCTTTTCGCCATCTGCATCTTTTGTTGCTTCCTTAGTAACTGTCCAGTCGCCGTATGTATGAGGAGTTGTTACTTCTCTTGTTACTTTACATACATCACATTCTGTATCACAGTCAGCCCAAGTGTGAACACCCGTTGTTATTGTTTGAGCGCAAACATTACATTTCATATCTGCATCGTTACATACATAGTCTGTTGTGTGTTCGCCTTTTAATTTTGTAGTTGCACCGCAAACATTACACTTACCATCTGCATCATAACAATCAAAGTCAACCTTGTGCGCTTTGTTTGAAGTTCTTGTTTCAGAACACACACCACATACAACATCGCATTCGCCTGCCCAGTCGTGGTTTGCAAGAGTTACCTCTGTTCCGCAAACATTACATTTTCCGTCTGCATCTTTACAAGCAAAGTCACCGGCGCAAGGCCCCGGATCACATGCAGCAAAGGAATGGATTGCAAACACGCATACGAGTGTTAAAATAGCAATCAAAAATGTCAAAAGTTTTCTTTTCATAGTGTAAATCCTTTCTAATTTTAGTTTGCAATTATATTGTAACACTAAAAGGATCTCTTTTCAAGCATATACTATAAAAACAGAAACTTGTCACTTCAACTTTTTGAAAAATGCACAAATTTAAAGTCTTTCTTTTGACAACCAAAGGTTGCCATATTTTAACACATAAAGCCCTAAATTTCATCGTAAAAAGCACAAAAACCAGACTCTCGGTCTGGTTTTTATTTTATGTGTGTGGGACTAAAAGTATTTTATTTTTTATTTCTTCTACAATGACGAATTAACCCAATCATCAAAAATACAAGTGCTAAAAGCAACAGGGTTAAACAAACAATAAGGTGTATATTCTGCTCGATAGTCGCATCCACTTGCCAAGAAGACAAATTCGCCTTAAAAATATTCATATCGTCTATTTCCTTTTGCAAATCGGGATTTCCTGATTTTATAAGAAGTGACGGCAGATACAAAAATACATTGATTAAAAATAAAATAATGCTTGTCTTTAAAAATCTGTTTATTTTCAAAAATCTCACACTCAAAAGCAAGTTCAATTCCATGTAAATAGTCAACACTATGGGGAGTGCTATTTTTACATACCACCATGAGTTTGTTGTGTAATTATTTATTACGGTATATATGTTTATCGCAACAAGAAGAATGTTAAACATAATAAAATATATACCAACCGATACAAAATCGTTATATTTTTTTATTTTAGAAAACGCATTGTATTTTGCAATGTAAATAGGCGCAAATATAATTATCAAGCCCAAAAGTACAGATAGTGTTGGTATTACGAACCAATCGCCTTTTGTGTAAATACAACATACTCCTAAAAGTAAAACAAGTGCCAAATATTGAAATAGTGGTATAAAAATCAACTTATACTTCTTTATAAATTTAGGTAAATTCGTAAAGGTAAATGCAAGAATCAATGCACTAACAACAATCCAAAACCAAGAAAGTGTTTTATTGATAGCCAAATTGCAAATGAAACATGGTATAAGTGCAACAGTGTAAGCAATATAGAAAAACAAACTCCAAGAAAGAGAAAAAACTCGCCATTTTTTTGCTTGAACTTTCTCTTCTCTTGCCTTATTATCAATGCTTGCCGTTATAAGTTCGTGTTCGGAAACACCTAAAATTTCAGAAAGTTTAGGAAGCAATGTTATATCTGGATGAGCAACGTCTTTTTCCCACTTGCTCACTGCTGATTCAGACACAAACAACAATTTTGCCAATCCTTTTTGCGTCAAATTCTTTTCTTGTCGCTTTTGTTTCAAAAATGAACCAAAACTGTTTTCCATTATTTTGCTCCTTTATGCACTTCATTGATATGCTAATTATAACACAAAATCTCAAAAAATTCATCTTTATTTAATAAATATCTTACTTGAAAGTTTTTCAAGTTTCTAAAACGTCAAAAACCAGACACTTGGTCTGGTTTTTGTTTTATGCGTGTGTGGGACTAAATCTCGTTTTTAGGGTATGTGTGTGGGACAAAAAGTATTTTTTAGTTTTTGCCGATATTCCATAAATAGAAATCGATTTTTTTATAATTGCTTACCCAAGTAAAATTAGGGAATTGCTTATCAAACAACTCAATTGCTTTCTTCCCATCTTCACTCTCAATGTATTCTTTTATTGTATTGGTCAACTCATCATAAGCCTTTACAT
>JAZSDJ010000088.1:0-1601 GCA_045531105.1 Eubacteriales bacterium
CCATAAATTGTGAAAGTGGTGATGAACCAAAGAAATCTCTTATAGCGGTTGCAACAGGTCTTATATTAATCAATGTTTTTGGTGAGAGTTCTTCTGTGTCAGAAATTGTAACATTCATTCTCTCTCTTACAATTTTTTCCATACGTGACATACCGATACGGAATTGGTTTTGCAAAAGTTCGCCTACGCAACGTAAACGTCTGCTACCCAAGTGGTCGATATCATCTTTCTCTCCGATACCATGTGCAAGACATACAAGGTAACTGATTGAAGCAAGAATGTCTTCTCTTGTAATATGTTTTGGGCAAAGGTCAGCAAGATTGCGTTTAACGGTGAGTTTGATCGCCTCAACATCACCTGCACAGTCTTCAACAATTTGCATAAGTTTTTCGTAATTGATTTTCTCGTTTACGCCACAATCTTTAAGGTCGTATCCAAGAGCGTGAACAGGATCAACAGTGCCATTTCCGAATACTTTGATTTCTACCATTCTTCCGCTTTCTTTTTCGAGAACTTGTGCGTAAATTTCATTTACACAGTTTTCTTCGATTACCTTTACATCATCTGCTTTAAGAACCATTCCGCTCTCAAAGAGAACTTCTCCTGTTTTAGCACTGATTACAGGACGTGCAAGAGTAAGTCCTACTATTCTTTCAGCAATCGAGAGTTTTTTGTCGAACTTATAACGTCCAACAGGATACAAATCGTATCTCTTTGGGTCAAAGAAGAAATTGTTGAGAAGAGTTTCTGCGCTTTCAGCAGTAGCAGGTTCGCCTGGGCGGTGTCTCTTATAAATCTCTTTAAGTGCTTCTTCTTTGATTGAAGTGATATTCTCTATGGCAAGTTTCTCGCTATCATCTTTTGCAAGAGTAGGTGTCATAAAGAGTTCACCAAACATGTCCTTAATGTCTTCTTCGGTTTCTACGCCGAGAGCACGAATGAGGACAGTGATAGGCATTTTTCTGTTCTTGTCAATATGAACATAGAATACATTTTGAGCATCTGTTTCATATTCAAGCCAAGCGCCACGATAAGGAATTACCTGCGCTGTATAGTTGTGCATACCTGTTTTGTCGATTGAAAAATCATAGTACATTCCAGGCGAACGCACGATTTGTGATACAACTACACGCTCAGCACCATTGATAACAAATGTTCCGGTTTCTGTCATAAGCGGGAAGTCGCCCATAAATATTTCGTGTTCCTTCACTTCGCCAGTTGAATTATTCATCAAGCGAACTGTTACTTTGAGGGGCGCTGCATAGTTGACATCTCTAATTTTGCACTCCTCAACAGGATATTTTGGCTTCGTTGTATCGAGTGTGAATGATACGAACTCGATAGAAAGATTGCCAGAATGATCCGTAATTGGAGAAACTTCGCGAAGGACCTCCATAAGTCCCTCTTTCAAAAACCATTCGAACGATTTTTTCTGCACATCAATAAGATTTGGCATTTCGATCAATTCGTTGATTTTGGCGAAACTCATTCTTGTGTTTTTGCCAAGTTTTTGTTCTTTGACCATAAACTAAATCACTCCATATTCCCTTTATTTTATTTATAATATTATTTATTTATGCGTGGTTAGACAATGTAAGATT
>JAZSDJ010000229.1:0-4277 GCA_045531105.1 Eubacteriales bacterium
ATGGTAATGAATGGCGAAATTAAAGATTCAAAAACGCAAGTCGCTATTTTGAAGGCAGAGAAGATTTTTTTACAAAGAAAGGCGAAAAATGAATATTAAAGAAAATGTAAGAATAAATAGAACAAAAATGCTTGATGAAGCGGCGATAAATCATCGTCCGTCGCATTATATGCATACATTCTTCATATTTTTGATTGTATACTTTATTGCAAGTTTGGCAAGTTCTTTTGTGTGTAGTATTCCAAATACAATATATATGGTTCAAACAGAAGAATTTTGGCAAATGGTAACGGGTGTAACCGAGGGGACAATGTCAATAGACGAAATGGTTCTTATAATGGACCAAGTTGTTGCAAACTCACCTTGGTGGGTAACTCTTTGCTCGCTCATTACAGCGGGCGCGTCACTTATCGGCGCTTCGATAATTTATTGTAAGTTTATAGAAAAACGACCAATCAAAACTCTTGGTTTGAGAAAGACAAATTATGTACTTGAATATGGCGTTGGTATTCTAATTGGCGCAGGTATGTATGCATTAACCTTCCTTATTGCACTTGCTTGTGGTTCGGTTGAATTTGTAGGTGGAGCGAATTTTTCGTACCCAATAATTCTTTTTTTCTTCGCTTTTGTGATTCAAGGAGCGGGCGAGGAAATCTTTGTAAGAGGGTATTTGATGACAACAGTTGCTCGCGATTATAAAGTAGCCCTCGCACTTGCGTTCAGTTCGGTTGCGTTTTCACTTCTTCACGCAATGAATTCAGGGGTCAGTGTGCTTGCACTTGTAAACATTTTCTTGTTCGGTGTTTTCGAGGGAATTTATGTTTTGAAACGCGGAGATATTCTTGGCGCGTGTGCAATTCATACAATGTGGAATTTCGTACAAGGTTGCGTGCTTGGTTCAAGTGTCAGCGGAATGGCTCAAATGCCATCAATTTTCAGAATAGTTTCTAATCCTGAAATGACAGCGGCGAACGGTGGAGCGTTCGGACTTGAAGGAGGTTTTTCTGCAACTATTGTAATTCTTGTAGCAATAGGACTTGTTTTGCTTTTGACACCAAAGAAAAGCGAACTTCCTGATTATGAACTCGAAAGAATAGAACTTAATTAATAATATAAAGCCCTTACAAAAAAGGGCTTTTATTCATTAAAAAATGAATATATTCAAAAATATTCCTAAAAACGATGAATAATTTGCAAAATATTCACTTTTATAATATAAAATCTATTGACAAAATAAATATAAAGTAGTATAATAACAACATCTTAAAAACATTAGTCATTAGACTAAAATTCAAATTTGGAGGATTTTTAAAATGAAAAAAATCATTTCACTCGCACTCGCACTTGTAATGCTCGTTTGCTGTTTCGCATTCGCATCTTGTAGCAAGGACAAAATCACTGTTCAAACAAATGCTTATTTTGCACCATTCGAATACTACAATTCGAACATTGAAATCGACGGCGTTGACGTTGAAATTATGAACAAAGTTGGAGAAAAACTTGACAAAGAAGTAGTTTTCAAAAATGTAAGTTTTGATGCAATCATTGATAACGTAAGCGCTGGCAAAGTTTGTGATGCAGGCGCTGCTGGTATCACTATCACTGATGCAAGAAAAGAAAAAGTTGACTTCTCAATTCCTTATTACACATCTGTACAATATGTTATCTTCAAATCTGACGATACAAGAATTGTTACAAAGACAGTAGGTGGAAAAGAGTACATCGTTTGGGAAGCGCTTGCTGGCATGAAAATCGGTACACAAACCGATACAACAGGTTGGATTTACACAGATGGTGAAATCAACGCGCAAGAATCAAACGACTATGGTTATGACGGAGTTCTTTACGGAACAAACACAACTCTTAAAAACTACGACAACGCTCAACTTGCAGCGGACGCTATTGGTAAAGGCACAGGCGTAGATGTAGTTATTGTCGACGAACTTCCTGCTAACTATATCGTAAGCAAAAACTCAGGTTTCAAATGTGTTCCACTTTACTATTCAGGCGCAACAGAAGCAGAAGATGCACCTGTTGAAGAACAATACGCTATCTGCGTAACAAAAGGCAATAAAGAACTTCTTGATGCAATCAACGAAGTATTGACCGAAATGCTCGTTGCAGGCGACGACGGAAAGACTGAAATCGAAAGACTCGTTATGAAACACATGGGTCTTGATAAATAAGAATACGAACAAAAACAAAAAGAACTATGATGAGTAGTTCTTTTTGGATTTTTAAAAGGAAACGATAATGGATTTTTTCAATAAAATAGCAGAACTTTTCACCAACGGCGATTATATGAAAATTATACTCAAAGGTTTGGTGGCTACGCTTGAAATTTCTATATTTGCTGCGATTCTTGGATTGCTTATAGGTGTAATAGTTGCATTTGTGTCTATCGCACCAAAATCAAAGGCAATGATTGTACCAAAAGCGATTTGTAAAGTATATGTTACCATTATAAGAGGAACACCAATGGCACTCCAACTTTTTATAATGGCATTCGTTATTTTTACAATAGAAGATTTCCCCGAAATTCTCGTGGCAATAATTGCATTTGGAATTAACTCTGGTGCATATGTTGCGGAGAATATAAGAGCGGGTATACTTTCGGTTGATATAGGACAAACTGAGGCAGGACGCGCTCTCGGATTACCAAGCAAAACAACTATGATGAAAATAGTTATTCCACAAGCAATCAAGAATGTTATACCTTCAATAGGTAACGAACTAATTGCGCTCATAAAAGAAACATCAATCGTAAGCATGATAGGAATGTTTGACCTCACAAACGCTGCAAAGATTATCGGTAGTGGTAGTTATATGGCAAGTTACATTGTTCCTATGACAGTTGTAGCACTCTTCTATCTTGCAATAGTTTACTTACTTACCTTCGGAATTAAAACCATAGAAAAGAGGTTGAGAGCAAGTGATAAGCGTTAAAAATATAAATAAGAGCTTTGGAGAACTCGAAGTTTTAAAAGGCGTGTCTTGCGAAATAGAGACAGGAGAAAGAGTAGTTATTCTTGGCCCGTCTGGTAGTGGAAAGAGTACACTTCTTCGCTGTATGAATCTTTTGGAAATTCCAACGTCTGGTGAAGTGTGGCTTGAATCAGACCTTTTGACAAGCGCCGACCCATATCTCCACGAAGAATTTATAGAACTTTCAAAAACCTATAAAGAACTTGCCCTTGACGAAAACGCATCAAAAGAAGAAATCGTTAAGAAAATAATTGATTCCAAACTTTTGAAAAAAAGAGAGGGCAAAGAATTTTCAAGTGCTATTAAGCAATATGAAAATAAAAAGAAAATAAACATAAATCTTGCAAGACAAAATGTAGGAATGGTTTTCCAACACTTTAATTTGTTTAACAATATGACAGTAATTCAAAACATTACTCTTGCACCCGTTCAACTCGGACTTATGAGTAAAACGGAAGCGACCGACAAAGCGATGGAACTCCTTCGCAGAATAGGTCTTGAAGAAAAAGCGAATGTTTACCCGTCAACATTGTCGGGTGGACAAAAACAAAGAATTGCTATCGTTCGCGCCCTTGCAATGAACCCAAAAGTAATGCTCTTTGATGAGCCAACAAGCGCACTTGACCCAGAAATGGTAGGCGAGGTTCTCGACCTTATCAAGGAACTTGCTAATGAGGGAATGACAATGGTAATTGTAACTCACGAAATGGGGTTTGCAAGAGAAGTTGGAACAAGAGTTTTGTTTATGGACGAGGGAATTATTGCAGAAGAAGGCACACCAGCGGAGGTGTTTGATAGCCCCAAAAATCCTCGCACAGTGCAATTCTTCAAGGCTGTTCTTTGATTGTAGCAATATCAAATGTGAACAATTTGTTACAAAAATCATTTAAAACAAGTTGTAAAAATCAAAAACAATCAAAAGTCAACAGACAATTATTAACAAAAAATGACAAAATTGTTGATTTTTTCTAAACTATGAGCGCATTATATAGACAGTTAAGTATAAATATGATAAAATGCTTTTGCGCTCTTAAAGGAGATGATATCTTGAAGTACGAAAAGTCCTGCGGTGCAGTTATTTTCCGAAAGACACGCGGAAAATACGCCGTACTTCTTATCAAAAATAGATATGCGGATTTTTGGTCTTTTCCCAAAGGACATGTAGAAGAAGGGGAAAACGAATACCAAACGGCAATCCGTGAGGTAAAAGAAGAAACAGGAATAGATATAAAAATCGAAAATGGTTTCAGAATGGAATCTGTATATCTCATAGGAAAGAAAAAGAATATTGA
>JAZSDJ010000233.1:0-1656 GCA_045531105.1 Eubacteriales bacterium
GTCCTTGAAGCAGCAAGATATGCTGGAATTGATATTCCTACACTTTGCTATCTTAAAGATATCAACGAAATCGGCGCATGCCGTCTTTGCCTCGTAGAAGTTAAAGGCGCAAGAGGACTCGCAGCCGCTTGTGTTTACCCAGTAAACGAGGGAATGGAAGTGTATACAAACACTCCAAAGATCAGACAAACAAGAAAGACAAACCTTGAACTTGTTGTATCAGCACACAAGAAAAAATGTCTTACTTGTATTCGTTCTACAAGTTGCGAACTCCAAAAACTTTGTTTGGAGTATGGTGTAGACGAAGACCACTTCAAAGGTAACAATAACGCATACGACCTTGATGAAACAACACCATTTATCGTTCGCGATAACGAAAAATGCATTCTTTGCCGTCGTTGCGTAGCAGCATGTAAGAATATGCAAAAAATCGGAGTAATCGGTGCAAATGATCGTGGATTTGATACACATATCGCATCTGCATTTGAAATGAAACTTGCTGATACTTCTTGTATCGGTTGTGGACAATGTGTAGTTGCATGTCCTGTTGGCGCTCTTTATGAAAAAGACGATACTGCAAAAGTTCTCAATGCTTTGGCAGACCCAACAAAACATGTTGCAATCTGTGCCGCTCCATCTGTAAGAGCAACAATCGGCGAATGCTTTGACTATGCTCCTGGTACAGATGTTGAAGGTAAAATGGTTGCCGCTATGAAGGCTCTTGGCTTTGATGGCGTATATGACATGAACCTTACTGCTGACCTTACAATTATGGAAGAAGCAACAGAGTTCCTTGGCAGATTTAAAGAAGGCAAAAATCTTCCACTTATCACATCTTGCTCACCAGGTTGGGTAAAATACTGTGAACACTACTTCCCAGAATTTACAGATAATCTTTCATCTTGTAAATCTCCACAACAAATGTTTGGAGCTATGTACAAAACATACTATGCAGCAAAGATTGGTGTAGATCCTAAGGATATCGTATTTGTATCCGCAATTCCTTGTACAGCAAAGAAATTTGAAGTAACAAGAGATCATCAAAACGCAGCAGGCGTTCCTGATGTTGATGTAGCAATCACAACAAGAGAACTTGCAAGAATGATTAAACAAGCAGGTATAGACTTCAAATCTCTTAAAGACGAGAAATTTGACGATCCATTTGGAATCGGTTCAGGCGCAGGTGCTATTTTCGGTGCAACTGGTGGTGTTATGGAGGCTGCACTCCGTACAGCGGCAGAGGTTATTGAAGGCAAACCTCTTACAAAACTTGAATTTGACGATGTTCGTGGTATCGCAGGTATCAAGAGAGCAACATATGTTCTTGGTGGTAAAGAAATCAAAGTTGCTGTTGCAAGCGGAACAGCAAACGCAAAAGAACTTCTTACCGCTGTAAGAAATGGTGAAGAGAAAGTTGATTTCATCGAAATCATGGCATGTCCAGGTGGATGTGTAAATGGTGGTGGACAACCAACTCAACCAGCGGTGGTGCGTAACAATGTAAACCTTCGCGAACTTCGTGCAAGTGTTCTTTACACAGCAGATAAGAATATGGATTTGAGAAAATCTCATGAAAACTCTGCGGTTAAGAAACTTTACGACGAATACTTTGGTGAACCAGGTAGCCACAAGGCTCACGAAGTTCTCCATACAAAG
>JAZSDJ010000051.1:0-2277 GCA_045531105.1 Eubacteriales bacterium
AATTGATTGACCGAATGGAAATTTGGAACAAGCTCTTTTGGGTGATTGCTTCATCAAGTATTGGTGCGTTGGTTATGTCTGTTGTCGAACTTATTTTGAAATAAAATAGACCTTGACAAATTCAAATCAATGTGTTATAATGCAATAGGGGATAGGGATGTACACCCGAAAGCAGTTACCTCGCTGTTTCCCCTCTTTCTAAATTTTTGAGGTTATGGAGGAAAAGAAAATGGCAAAGACTTGTAACAACTGCGGAACAGAAAATGTAAATGTAAATGTGCCTTATGTGGTACACGAAGCAGCACAGGCAAGAAGCGAACGCAGAGAAAAGCGTTTGTGGATTGCGTTAATTGTGGCTATTGCCTTGATTTTTGCGAGCAATGCAGGATGGCTTATTTATCAAAGTCAATTCGATACATTTTCTTATGATTACACGCAAGACGGTAATGGCAACAATATTATAGGAAATGATAACGAGGTAGATTATAATGGCGCAGAGATTGAGAGTACGCATTCGCAAGAAGAAGAATAATAAAGCAAAAGGTATTAAAATAAGAAAGTCTAACAAGAAGAAATAAGGAGATACGGACTTGTTTCTGCCTGATAATATCCCGATTATATGCAATTTACCAAAGGATTTGGAATTTGCAGATATATATTTTTTACACGATATTCACTTCGGCTCGGAACTTTTCAACGAGCAAAAGTGGAAAGCGTTAAAAAAGAAGATACAAGACAACGAGTTTGCTTATGTGTGTTGGATTGGCGATATTATAGAAAATGCCATTCCAAATAGCAAAAGCGATATGTTCACTCAAAAATATCCTCCTGCTCAACAAAAAGAATGGGCGGCGCAAGAGCTTTTTGATTTAAGAAACAAAACACTTTCGGTGGTTGCAGGAAACCATTGTCACAACAGGACAACAAAAAATTGCGGTCTTTATCCGTTGTACGATGTTTGTATGTTGGCAGGAGTTGACAAAAAATATCGTGATACTATCGCTTATTTGGACATAGGTATTGGAACACGAAAAGACGCAAAGAAAAAACAAGTGCATTATTTCGGTCAAACCCAACACGCTTCAAGAGAAGCAAAAAACTACGGATATTCCGATTATACCGATGGCATAGATTTCTTTGCTTTTGGACACGATCACAGACCGATTGACAGACCGAGAGCAAAAATGGTTTTTGATCATCATAACAAGGTGATATATAAACGAAACATTGAAAACATAAATTGCGGATCGTTCTGCAATTTTGGTGGTTATGGCGCCAAAGCTGCTTATAGACCGCAAAGCGATAAGATGTATAAGCTCCGCATATTTGGCGGCGAAAAGAAAATGGAAACAACGGGGTTTTATGTATGATATTTTATATAACTTGTGAACAAAACGCAAGAGAAATTACAGTAAACTTGCAAAAAAACGATATGGCAAATTGCTATGTTCACCCGTTGATTTTTTTGTCGCATCTTAATTTTGAGGACTTTACCGATGAAGATTTGAGGGAGTTGCGCCTTGACATATTGCAAAATTGCGACAAGTTAATTGTTTCGGGCGAAATTTCAAATATTATTCAAACGGAGATAGATTTTGCTAAACTCGTGAAAATGGAGGTAATGAGACTTGAAGAGAATGGAGATTTACGACCTTTCACGGAGTGAGTGGGAAAATTTGATTGATGAGTTTATCTATGGCAAAAACTGCGAAAGAGATAGGGAGATTTTAAAAGATAGACTATTGCTCGGAATGTGCTTTGAACCTTTGGCTGAAAAATACGATTTGTCCGTTCAACACACAAAAAAGATAGTTTACAAGGGCGTTGACCGAATTTCGCGCCACTTGAAAGATTAACAGAATACAAACGAAAGACTTTCACTTGATTGTGAAGGTCTTTTTTTTATGCTAAAATTTTATTGTGAGGTGATGATATGAATATAACTCAATTTATTAAATCGCATAAGGAATTAAACGAACTTCCGTTCCTTGTAGTTTTCCGTGTTATTCAAGTGTTGCGCGAAAAGGGAATGATTAAGGGCTTGGACGGTGATGCCGATGTGGATAGAGTATAACCCTAATCCACTTGGCTTGCGTGTAGGCGATTGTGTTATTCGCGCTATTTCAAAAGCTTTGGATATGCCGTGGGAGAAAACATATATTGACCTATGTGTGCAAGGATTTATGATGGGAGACCTTGCCTCGTCCAACGCCGTGTGGAGTGCCTACTTAAAACACAAAGGCTTCAAGCGTTGCACTATTCAAGATTGCCCCGACT
>JAZSDJ010000133.1:0-1751 GCA_045531105.1 Eubacteriales bacterium
GCTTCACTTGCTGAGGAAGAAGTAAAGGCAACTATCGAAAAGTTCACAGCTCTTATTGCTGAGAATGGCACCATTGATTCTGTTGATGAATGGGGTAAGCGTAGACTTGCATACCCAATCAATGACAAGAATGATGGTTACTATGTTCTTGTAAACTTTAAGAGTGAGGGTACATTTACTCTCGAACTTGAACGTGTGTTCGGTATTACCGAAGGCATTCTTCGTTCAATCGTGATTCGTCACATTGAAGACAAAAAAACAAAAAAAGATGCTTAATTAAGGAGGGTCTTAAACGTGGCAAATTTTAATTTGAACAAAGTAATCTTGGGCGGTAGAGTAACCGCAGATCTCGAACTTAAACAGACCCAATCTGGTGTAGCAACAATTCAGTTTTCAATCGCAGTAAATCGTCGTTTTACCGCAAAGGGAACAGAAGACGCACAAAATAACACTGATTTTATCAATGTTAGGGCTTGGCGTCAAACTGCTGAATTTATCAGCAGATACTTCAAAAAAGGAAGTTCCATTTGTGTAGTAGGCGCAATTCAGACAAGAAACTGGACTGACCAAGCAGGTGTTAAACACTATGCAACAGAAGTAGTTGCTGATGAGGCATACTTTGTAGATGCGAAGGGCGAAAACGTTCCTGGCTTCGGCGAAGCACCAGCATTCCAAACACAACAAGCACCTAAATTCGAAGAAATTTCAGGTGACGACGATTTGCCATTCTAATTTTATTAGAACAGGCAACACACGAATATTTTAGGAGGAAATTAAGATGGATACCAATATCGAAAAGGTAGAAGGCGCTCGTTCTGCTCGTCCTATGATGAGAAGAAAAAAGAAGGTTTGTGCTTTCTGCGCAGATAAAATCGGTCACATCGATTATAAAGATACCGCTCGTTTGAGAAAGTATGTTACAGAACGTGCAAAGATTCTTCCAAGAAGAATTACAGGTACATGCGCTCATCACCAAGGTGAACTTACAAAAGCAATCAAACGCGCTCGTTTCATGGCTCTTATGCCTTACATCGACGACTAATTAAAAAAGCCACTCAATCGAGTGGCTTTTTATATTATTTGTTGTGATATATATATTTATTATACGCGTGTGCATCGTGGTGCATGCGCGTTTTTAATTTAATTGAAGAGAGTCGAAAGTCTAAAAAATAGAGTCCTGCGGGTTAAACAGGACTCGTAATAACTTTTTGACTTACGCCATTTTGTTGAGTATAAGAGTGAAAGCGCTTTTCTTGTGAGCAGCGTTATTCTTGTGGAGAAGACCTTGACTAACGGCTTGGTCAACCTTTTTAACAGCAGCCACATAAGCAACTTTTGCAGCCTCTTTGTCACCATTTTCAACAGCCACTTTGAACTTTTTGATAGTGGTATTCAACTGGGATTTGAGCATCTTGTTACGAAGTGTTTTGGTAGCAATAACCTTAACTCTTTTCTTAGCAGATTTGATATTAGGCATGAATCGTTCCTCCTTATGAATTCTAATCCAAAGATGCACTTATCCGTTGCCTGAGAGGGTGCTACGAATAAAGCATGCTCGTACAGTTACATATAATATCACAAACAATTTCTAAAATCAATACCTTTTTGAAAAAAAGTAAAATATTTTTTTAATATTTCTATGAGCAACTAAAAAACAAGTAATTGAAGGCAAGAAATAAAATTCACAAAAAGTTTACAAATGAACAAAATGTAAATTTTTATTTAATATATTGTAAATATTTTTCGTTTTT
>JAZSDJ010000195.1:0-1971 GCA_045531105.1 Eubacteriales bacterium
GGCTGAAATTGTAAAAAAAGTTACTGGTACAGTTAAAAAGACTGCTAAAAAAGTTTCTGACAAAGCAACAGAAGTTGCAAACATTACAAAACAAACAGTTGTTTTGGAAACTAAAAAAAGAGAACTTAATAAGAAATTAAAATTACTTGGTACTCTTTATTATGATTATTCTAAAAACAAAACAGAAGAAAATGAGCAAGATGTAGAAACATGCATTTTTGCAATAGATGAGTTGAAAAAGGAAATTGCGGATCTTAAACTTGTTATTGCAAAGGCAAAAGGAGATATCGCATGCCCAAAATGTGGTGAATATGTATCAAAATCGAAAGATATATGTCCAAAGTGCAAGTCTTCGTTGGAGCATGTTACAATAACACCAAAAAAATAAAAATAGATAAAATAAAATAAGGAGGAAAAAAATGGGAGAATTTTTTAGACAGTTAGGCCAAAACATTTACAACTTCTTTACAAATCCTGCCTCATACAGAAGAGCGCTTCTTATAATTGCAGGAATTTTAATTATTGTAATCGGTTGTAAACTTGTTAAAGGTCTTACCAAAAAAATCATCAAATCAAGAATGATGAGCCGTTTTTCGACGACTATTCGCACATTCTTAGGACACACAATCGCGGTGGCGCTTTACATAATTGTATTTTTGATAGGTGCAAGCGTAATTGGATTTGACATTTCAGTATTTGGAGCATTAATTGCATCTGCTGGACTTACTATTGGTCTTGCGTTGCAAGGAGGACTTTCAAATATTGCAGGTGGAGTAATGGTTGTAGGACTTAAACCATTTGAGGTTGGAGATTATATTGAATCCAACGGAGTTCAAGGAACAGTAACAGATATTGCAATCTTCTACACAACTCTTACAACACCAGATAACAAGAAGATAGTTGTTCCAAACGGAGCGCTTTCAAACTCTGTAATCGTTAACTATTCCGCTAACGATACAAGAAGAGTTGACTTTAAATTTACAATTTCTTATAATACTGATTTGGATCTTGCAAAAAAAGTCGTTCTTTCTTGCTCGAAACTTGATGAAAGAATTTTGACAGATCCTGCACCTGTTGTTTACATTTCTGAACACGGAGAAAGTGGAATTACAGTATCTCTTCGTGTTTGGACAAGAAAAGAGAACTATTGGGATGTTTATTTTGGTATGATGGAACAAGTTAAACGCTCGTTTGACCAACTCGGAGTTGAAATTCCATTTCCACAAATGGACGTTCACATTTCAAAATAAAAATAAAAAAGTGTGTTTGCTTTCGTAAACACACTTTTATTTTTGCAACTTACATATTAAATTTAAAAACCAAAGCCACTCAAATAACCTTTTCTGAGTCGCAAAAAAATGACAAACCTTTAAAAATCGCGACTTTATATTTAACATATTATCATATGTTCAACTGTTTATAATAAATATTTTCTCCATTGCAACCCACTAAAACCCTTTTGCCAAGCACGATTTCGTCTTTTAGAATGGCGTCACACAAAGTGTTCTCAAAATGATTTATAATTGCACGCTGAATAGACCTTGCGCCATAGGCTTTATCATACCCCTTTTTAGTGATAAATTCAATTACTTCTTCGTTAGTGTCTAAAATAATTCCTTTTTCAAAAACTCGTTGCTTTAATTTTTCAACTAAAATAGAACAAATTCTCTTTGCATTTTCAAAAGATAAAGAATTAAATGATACAATTTCGTCAAGCCTGTTTAAAAACTCCGAAGAAAACTCTGCTTTCAAAACGGAATTGATTTTTTCATCAACATTGAAATTATCATTAGTTTCAAACCCTAAACGCGAAGAAAAAAGAGTTTCTTTTGCACCTAAATTCGATGTTAAAATTATAATTGTGTTTTTGAAATTTACTTTTTTTCCGTTTGAAGAAGTTAGTTCGCCTTCATCAAGAATTTGAAGTAAAACATTATAAATGTCAGGGTGCGCTTTTTCAATTTCGTCAAA
>JAZSDJ010000245.1:0-8340 GCA_045531105.1 Eubacteriales bacterium
TCATTTTCGAATATCTTTAAAAAATTCAAAACCTGTGTTTTATTTTTAATACCCATTCTTATAGGAATAGTTTTGGGATTTGGAATAGGGTTAATTGCTGTAAAACAGTTGTTAGAATTGTTTCCTTTTATCACTATTTGTTTTTTTGTTGGATTAATGATAGGGACTTTTCCTATTTTGTTCAGTGAAATTAAAAATGAAAAAGCAACTCAAAATAGAATAACTCTTTTCATAGTAGGAATAATCATACCTTTATTGATAACGGGGATATCTTTATTTGCTGGGGGAAGCAACGATTTATTAAATATAAATTTTGGGCATTATGTTCTATTCCTTATCATCGGAATCATGATATCTTTAACACAACTTATTCCAGGACTTAGCGCAACTGTTTTGTTAATGATTTTTGGCTATTATTATTCGCTTATGGATGGAATTGGAAGAGAATTACTTTCAAATGTAAAATTAATTTTTGTTTATGTTGTGTTAGTAATAGGCTTTATCATTGGAACACTTTTGTTTTCAAAAGGAATCAATAAATTGCTTGATACTGTGAGAAAGCCATTCTTTTTCGTAATCTGTGGTTTATCAATAGGATCTATTGTGTCGGTGTTTTTTGGGAACGATTGCATGAAAATTTATCAAACTTGGACTGATTCTGATATGGTAACTGATATCATAGTTGGTATAATTATGATTTTTGTTGGCACAGCGATTACTTTTAGCCTTTATTTGGCAAATAAACACAAGCAAAACAAAGAAGAATAAAAAAATCTTTAAAAATTTCAAAAAATCTATTGCATAATCAAAATGTATGTGATATACTGTGTTCGTTAAAAAACTAATCTTATCAAGAGTAGTGGAGGGACAGGCCCTGCGAAACTACGGCAACCTATCGTTTGACAAGGTGCCAATTCCGTGAGATGAGAGCCGAATGATGCTTAATCCGCGGAATTTCCGCGGATTTTATTTTTGGAGGTATTTATGAGAAGGTTCTTTACATCAGAGTCCGTAACAGAAGGACATCCTGATAAAATTTGTGACCAAATATCAGATGCAATTCTCGATGAAATGTTAAGACAAGATCCTATGTCAAGAGTTGCGTGTGAAACTTGCTGTACCACTGGTTTTGTAATGGTTATGGGCGAAATTACAACAAAAGCAAATGTTGATATACAAAAAATAGTTCGTGAAACCGTTAGAGAAATAGGTTATAATCGTGCAAAATATGGTTTTGATGCAGATACGTGTGCTGTAATAAGTTCAATACATGAGCAATCTGTTGATATTGCACTTGGAGTTGATAATTCTGCTGAGTCTAAAAGCGGAGAATCAGAGGCAGAAAATGGTGCGGGAGACCAAGGTCTTATGTTTGGTTTCGCTTGTAATGAAACACCTGAACTTATGCCACTTCCAATTTCCTTGGCGCATAAACTTGCTAAAAGACTTACAATAGTAAGAAAAGACGGAATTCTTCCTTATCTTAGACCAGATGGAAAAACACAAGTAACAGTTGAATACGAAAACGATAAGCCAATAAGAGTAGATACAATCGTTGTTTCTTCTCAACATTGCCCAGATGTGACTCTTGAAAACATTAGAAAAGATATCATAAATGAAGTTATTTTGCCTATAATTCCTGCTAATATGATAGATGAAAATACAAAAATTTTTGTTAATCCAACAGGAAGATTTGTTATTGGCGGTCCTAACGGAGATGCTGGTTTGACAGGTCGTAAAATCATAGTAGATACATATGGTGGTTATTCTCGTCATGGTGGCGGAGCGTTTTCTGGAAAAGACCCAACTAAGGTTGATAGAAGTGCATCTTATGCAGCAAGATATGTTGCAAAAAATATAGTTGCTTCGGGCGTTGCTGATAAATGTGAAGTTCAAATTGCGTATGCTATCGGTGTTGCGAAGCCAGTTTCTGTGTTAGTTGATACCTTTGGAACTGCGAAAGTTTCAGAAGAAAAAATCATTGAATTTGTTAATAATAATGTTGATTTAAGACCTTCTGCAATAATCGAAAAGTTTAATCTTCGTCGTCCAATATATCGTCAAATTGCCGCATATGGACATATTGGTAGAGAAGATTTGAATATTCCTTGGGAAAAAACCGACCTTGCTGAAAAAATCAAAAAAGAACTTATGTAAAAAAAAGACCGCAAATTAATTTTTGCGGTCCTTTTTGCTTGAATTGTTACTATTAATGTGATAAAATATTTCTATACGATGAAAGGAGGGACAATATGAACGAAAATTCTGGCTCAGTTTATGTTAGTGGCAGAGTTGATAATCTTCTATACCAAAATGAAGAAAATGGATATTCTGTTTGCGATATTCAAAACGATGATGGTGAGTTGTTTACGGCTACGGGAAATATGCCATATCTATGCATCGGTGAGAAGGTCGAACTTTATGGAAGATGGATTCAACATAAACAATATGGCGAACAATTTTTAGTTGAAAGATTCGAAAAAGTTCTTCCTACATCAAAAAATGATATTTTAAGATATTTATCTTCTGGTGCAATAAAAGGTGTTGGACCTAAAATTGCTCAAAGAATAGTCGAACAATACGGAGAAGATACTTTTGAAGTTATAGCAAATCATCCCAACTGGCTTTCAAACATAAAAGGTATTTCTATAAATAAAGCATTAGAAATTGGCAATGATTTCAATGAAAAATCAGTTATGAGAGATCTCCTTATCTATTTTAAAGATAGAATTTCTCCTGATACTGTAATGAAAATTTACAAAACTCTTGGCCCAAACTGTATGGGGATTGTAAAGGCTAATCCATATATATTGTGTGAAAGTGTTCACGGGATTGGATTTAAAGCGGCAGATGAAATGGCCCTGTCTAATGGCTTAGGACATGAAAATGCAGAAAGAATAAAAGCGGCGATTATATATGTGTTGAGAGTATTCGCATCAAGAGACGGGCATACATATTCAGAAAAAGAAGCCCTAATAGAAGCGACATCAAAACTGATTTGCGTCGATAAGGAAAAAATAGAGCCACAGTTGCAAACGCTTGCCGTAGAAGATAAAATTAAAATAGTTGTTTTTCACGAGCAATGTCATATATACCTTGCCGAAAATTATTTGGCGGAAGAGTATATTGCTAAAAAATTATTACTATTAAAAAACATGGTCTTTTCTCTTGATTATAAAAATACAAGAGAATTTATAGAACAAATTGAGGAACGCAACGGAATTACATATGCGAAAATGCAAAAAAGAGCGATAGAAGCGACTCTTATGAATGGCGTAACCATTATAACTGGTGGTCCTGGAACGGGAAAAACCACTATAATTAAAGCGCTTATTCAAATTTTTGAGCAAATGGGATTGAGATGTGGGTTGTGCGCTCCTACTGGAAGAGCATCTCAAAGAATGAGTGAAGCAACTTCGCACGAAGCGCTTACAGTACATAAATTGCTTGATGCTACGGGTGGTGGAGAATATAAGCATGGACCTGTTTTTGAAAGAAATGAAAAAAATCTTTTAGAAAAAGATGTAGTTATTGTCGACGAAAGTTCTATGCTTGACATTCATTTGGCAGACGCGCTTTTGAGAGCCATGAAGCCTGGTTCAAGACTTGTTCTTATTGGAGATGTACATCAATTACCATCAGTTGGCGAAGGCGACGTTTGGAATGATGTGATTTTTTCAGACTGCTTTCCTGTTGTAGAACTTAATGAGGTATTTAGACAAGCCAAGGAAAGTGGTATTGTAGTGAACGCTCATGAGATTAATAATGGGCAAATTCCTGATTTGAATAAAAAATACGATGATTTTTTCTTTATTTCCATAGAAGATGAAGAAAAAATTCCATATTATATTGCAAACTTGTGCAAAACAAGATTGCCTAACAAATATGGAGTGCATCCACTTCAAGATATTCAAGTTATTACACCGACTAAAAAAGGTCCTAATGGTACAAGATTGCTTAATTTGGTGTTACAAGAACAATTAAATCCGCCAAAAGATGGTAAAGAACAAACAAATACAACACTAACACGAGTTTTAAGAGTTGGCGACAAGGTGATGAAAACTCGAAATGATTATTTAAGTGAGTGGGTTAAAAACACAGAGGAAGGATGCGGAATATATAATGGTGATGTTGGAATTATAACATCAATGCTCAACAAAGAAAACGAACGAGTTTTTACTGTGGATTTTGATGGAAAAATTACAGATATACCATATCATTCCTTAGATGACATTGAACACGCATATGCAATAACCGTTCACAAAAGCCAAGGTAGTGAATACCCAATAGTTATCATTCCTATGACAAATAGCGCTCCTATGCTTCTGACAAGAAATTTGATTTATACGGCAATTACCAGAGCATCTAATATAGTGATTTTGGTTGGAAGAAAAGAAATTTTTGAGTACATGGTTGAAAACGACAGACAAATTATAAGAAACACAGGATTGTTTCAGTTTTTGAGGACTTACGCTGATGAAGTTTAGTCAAATTTTGAAACGCGCTTTTATTGTTAGAAAATGTATATTGTGTGGCGATCCTGTTGATTATGATAGGGAAGCGCCTATTTGTGATGAGTGCATTCCAGAGTGGTTATCTAACTTAGATATGATGTGTGCAAAATGCGGATTTGATGCTGATTATTGTACCTGTTTGCCTGATAAAGTGAGAGAAATCAATCATTCAATTGCTACATTTGGTGTTTTTTACATGCCAAATTATGAAACACCTGTAAATAAAATTGTATATAAATTAAAAAGAAATTACAATTTTGAAGTGATTAAGTTTTGCGCAGGAGTTATGCGTAAAAAAACAATAAAACTTTGCGCGAAAAATTCTATAAATTATAGAAATTTTATTGTTACTTATCCACCAAGAAGGAAAAAAGCGGTCAACAATTATGGATACGATCATGCTCAACTTTTAGCCAAAGAATTTGCTAAAAGAATGAGATTAAAATTGGTGCCATGTTTTAAAAATATAGGGTCAAAAGAGCAGAAGACGCTTACCAAAAATGATAGATTGTTAAACGCTGTTAAATCATTTGAGCCTCTTGATGAAATTAATGTTAAAGATAGAAATATTTTCTTGATAGATGATGTAATGACAAGTGGAGCAACACTTAATGTGTGTGCAAGAATATTAATACAAAAAGGTGCTAAGCAAGTAATACCCGTTACTTTTGCTAAGGATACAAAACCAAATACAAGTATGTTTATGGATTAATGGAGGAAAAAACAATGTTAAAAGGAATACCAAGTATTATTAGCCCTGAACTTTTAAAGGTTATTTGTGAAATGGGACATAGCGATAGAATAGTTATCGCAGATGGAAATTTCCCAGCAGAATCAATGGGAAAAAACGCGAAAGTTATAAGATGCGACGGACACGGAGTGCCTGAAATTTTAGATGCAATTTTGCAACTTTTCCCTCTTGATACTTATGTTGAAAAGCCAGTTGTTTTAATGGAAGTTATGAAAGGCGATAATGCTAAAACACCAATTTGGGATGAATACAAAAAAATCATCAGTAAATATGATGAAAGAGGCGCTCAAACAGTAGGAACTATTGAAAGATTCAAGTTTTATGATGAGGCCAAAGAGGCATATGCTATAATCGCAACTAGCGAGAAGGCGATTTACGCAAACGTGATGCTTCAAAAAGGAGTAATTTAACTAAATTTTAGTAAAAAAATATTGACAAAAAGTTTTCTAAGTGATATTATATGTGCGAGGGAGTAGCCGGCATAGTGTTTACTATGTTTACATTGCCGTCAATACGATTAAAAATCCGGTTTTGTAATTAAGTGGCAAGACTTAGACCTATTTTAGGTATAAGTCTTGCCACTTTTTTTGTGCCTAAAATAGAAAAAGCAGAAAAGGAGAAGTGAAAATGGCGGAAATTATCTTATCTATTTTAGCACTTGCAGCAGGTTTTTTTATGCTTGCAAAAGGTGCCGATTGGTTTGTTGATGGAGCGGCAGGAATCGCTACAAAACTTAAAATTCCTCAACTTGTAATAGGGCTGACGGTTGTGGCAATGGGAACAAGTGCGCCAGAAGCGGCGGTAAGTATAAGCGCGGCGCTTAATGGAAATGGCGCTATAACTGTCGGCAATGTAGTAGGAAGCAATATTCTTAACATTTTGATTATTCTTGGAATTTCGGCAACTATTACATCGCTTGCGGTTTCTAAATCAACTTTTAAAGTTGACATTCCAGTTATGCTTTGTGCAACTGTTATGTTACTTTTGATGGGACTTGACGGGAAAATAGTTTGGTGGGAAGGCTTAATTATTTTAGTTGCATTTATTGCGTATTTATCGTATCTATTTATTGATGCCAAAAAGAATCCGCCAGTTACCAATGATTTTGATGTGGATGAAAAACAAGACGAGTATAAAAAATCTCGCTTTTTAGTAAAATCTATAATATTTACAATCATAGGATTGGCTTTGATTATTTTAGGTAGTGAGTTTTCTGTTGAAGCGGCAACAAGAATAGCGAGAATAGCCGGTCTTAGCGATAGATTTATTGGACTTACAATAGTTGCTCTTGGAACGTCTCTTCCCGAACTTTTTACATCTGTTTCAGCGGCTATAAAGAAAAACGCAGATATTGCAATCGGTAATATTGTAGGAAGCAATATTTTCAATATTTTATTCATTGTAGGCCTTTCATCAATCATAACACCAGTTATGTTTGAGTCTGGGTTCATTTTTGACACTATAATTGCTATCATCGCTGGAATTATGCTGTTTGCATTTTCTTTATATGGTAAAAAATTGCGTAGGTGGGGCGGAATAATAATGCTTGTTTCGTATGTTGCTTACTTTGTATATATATTTATTTAAAGCCAAAATACTTTAAAGAAAAGGAGATAAAAATGGAAATTCTTCTGGGGATTTTTACATTACTTACAGGTGTCGGTGTTTTCATTGCTGGTATGAATATGATGGGCGAAGGCCTTGAAAAGAGCGCTGGTGGTGGACTTAAAAAACTTTTAGCAAAAATAAGCAATAACAGGTTTGCAGGTGTTGGAATAGGAGCTACTGTAACAGGAATTATTCAAAGTTCTTCTGCAACAAGCGTTATGGTAATTGGTCTTGTAAATGCAGGTGTTATGACTTTGTTTCAAGCGACCGCTATCATTATGGGTGCTAATATTGGAACAACAGTCACAGGTCTTATTGTTGCATTATCGGGAGCGGAAGGTAGTAAAATAGGATTTTCAGAGATTGCAATGCTTCTCGCGTTTGTGGGAATTATGATGACCTTCTTCAAAAATGAAAAGATAAAAAGAATAGGTGGAATTCTTGGTGGTCTTGGTCTTATTTTTGTGGGTCTTGATATAATGGGTGGAGCGCTCAAAGGAAATCCGGACCTTAATTCTTTCTTTACAAATCTTTTTGAAAAAATTGATTTTCCACTTTTGCTTATTCTTCTTGGAGCATTATTTACAGCGCTTATTCAATCATCTTCTGCCGCAACAGGTATTGTGATAACAATGGCAGGAGCAGGTGTTATCAATGTAAATCTTGCTTTGTATATAGTTCTTGGTTCTAATATAGGAACTTGTGTGACGGCACTTATTGCTTGTCTTGGTGCAAGCGCCAATTCAAAGAGAACTGCGTTTATTCACTTTACATTTAATACAATAGGAACAATAATATTTACATCGTTCTTGTGGCCAACATCTTCTTGGTTTGCAAATCTTCTTTCTACACTTTTTGGTGCGGAAAATTACGAACTTCAAATAGCGATGTTCCATGTAATATTCAATGTAACTACGACAATCATACTTGTTCCATTTATCAAACAACTTGTTAAGTTGGCAACATTTGTTATTAAAGATAAGAAAACCACCGAAGAAAATCGACAACTTAAATTTGTTGACGAAAGACTTCTTAAAACTCCTGTTGTTGCTGTTATGCAAGTTAAAAAAGAAGTTGAATATATGGCATCTTTGGCCAAAGAGAACCTTGGTAGGGCATTTGAAGAAATGCAAAATAAAGATGGCAAAAATAAAACCAAACTTTATGAAACCGAGGCTACTATCAATTTTACAAATAATGCAATGACAAAATATCTTATTCAACTTTCTCCACTTCTTGATTCAGGTGACGAAAAAATTATAGGCTCATATTTTCACGTTCTTAACGACCTTGAAAGAATAGGCGACCATGCCGAAAACTTCTTCGAAATCGGTTCTCAAATGGGTGAGGAAGAACTTTCTTTCTCAGAGATGGCGTTTGAAGAAATCATGGATATGTATCGCAAGGTTAACAGAATGTTTGAAATTGCTATTGATGCTTTTGATAATGTATCCTCTGAACATTTAA